>DSAU01000238.1 GCA_011046315.1 bacterium | reverse complement strand
TTTTATAGGTGATCAAATGAAAAAAATAAAAACATCCACTTACGTTATCGCTATCATGTTTCTGGTGATGTTAGTTTTTGGGTTAAATATTTCTCAACATCACTTATTTTCTTCGGATAACACCTGGAGCCAAATCACCCGGTTTTATGACGTGCTCAAAATAGTCCGGTCTTATTATGTGGAGGAAGTGGATACGGAAAAGTTGATCACCGGCGCCATCGAGGGCATGTTAGAGGAGCTTGATCCTCATTCAGTATACATTGAGCCTAAAAAGCTAAAGGAGATTTCGGAACAATTTCAGGGAAGTTACGAGGGAATCGGCATTGAGTTTATTATCCAAAACAAAGTCATCACAGTAGTTTCGCCCATTGCCGGGTCACCCTCAGAAGCAGTGGGTTTGCGTCCCGGAGACCAGATTGTCAAAATAAGCGGTAAAAGCGCCTATGGGATTACCGAAACCGATGTTCAAAAAAAATTAAAGGGACCAAAAGGCACAGAAGTAACGGTAACGGTGCGACGACCGGGATTGAAAGATCCGTTTGATGTAACAATTGTCCGCGACCGTATTCCGATTTATAGCGTGATGGCTTCATTTATGATCACACCCAAAATCGGGTATATCAATGTGGGCCGGTTTGCGCACACCACGGTTGATGAATTCGATAAAGCTTTCAGTGAGCTGGAAAAAGAGGGGATGAAAGCGCTGTTGTTAGATTTACGTGGTAATTCCGGTGGATTGCTCGATCAGGCATTTAAGCTTGCCGATCGTTTCGTTGATGGAAGGAAAAAAATCGTTTTTACCAAAGGCAGAATTCCTGAGTCTAATAGTGAGTTTTACGCATCTTCATTTGTGACAAAAGCCCGGCTGCCGCTGGTGATTTTAATTGACAAGGGTTCAGCCAGCGCGTCCGAGATTGTCGCCGGAGCTGTTCAGGATTGGGATCGGGGATTAATTGTTGGCGAGACCAGTTTCGGCAAGGGATTGGTTCAGACGCAAATATCGTTGAAAGATGGTTCTGCACTGCGCATTACAACCGCTCGATATTATACGCCCAGCGGCAGATTAATTCAACGGTCTTATGAAGAAGGCTTATTAGAGTATTACGCTTCTGCATACAACGATGATGATCAGGTTGAAGGAGAACAGGATTCTGAAGACAGCGAAAAACCGGTCTTTTTTACCGATGCCGGGCGTAAGGTGTATGGCGGTGGCGGAATATCGCCGGATGTTCATATCAAACATCAAACTATTTCTCGTTTCTCGGCGAATTTGATTTTCAAGCGATTGTTTTTTGAATTTGCTTCGAAATATTGTGCGCGACACCCGGAGTTAAAAGGTGATTTTAACGGCTTCAAACAAAATTTTCAGGCAGATAAGGCGATATTGGTCGAGTTCAGGCAATTTGTTGAATCAAGCGATATGGAGTTCAAAGAGCAAGATTTTAAAAAGGACCTGGAATATATTAAATTAATGATTAAATCCGAGATTGCCAGAAACCTTTGGGGATCTTCAGAATATTATCATATTCGAATCATAAACGATCATCAGGTTCAGGAAGCATTGAAAAGTTTTGATCGGGCGGCGCAGATCGCTGGTATTACCTTCGCCGGATCGTAAAAATATTGTGCTTGATTCACGATAAAATAAAATCAAGTTTCTCGTCCGCCGAATTGCATGGTTGAAATCGACGGCTAAAAAAAAAGTGTTGACTTTTTAAGAAAAAATAATTATAATGTAGTCAATTGTAACCGAGGACATAGCAAAAGAAGTTACACGGCTTTCCCGGAATTAATCAAAATTTCTGTATTGTTTTTATTGTAGTAAAGTGTGTTGAGTTGCAAAAAAATTTATGCACCAATAAGTATGAACTCACTTACAGGTGGTTTTCCCATTCGAAGGATTTTGAACAAATTGGAGTGCGGCGCCGTTATCCACCTGTAACTGATGTTTTACATCAACAACAACTAAACGCTTGTAGTTGGATTTGTCCGATCTCAGGTTTTAACCAAAAAACACAATTAATTACCATTTACATTTTATGGAGGAATTTTAAGGATGATTGAGCTTTATCTCAAAGGTGGATTCATGATGTATCCGATTCTCTTCTTCTTTATCCTGGGTCTGGTAATCAGTTTCGAAAGACTTTGGACTTTGACAAGAGCTTCTTTAAATACTCGTAAGTTTATGTCAAAAATTCAAACAGCGATGAAAGAGGGTGGGGTCGAAGCTGCAAAAGAAGTGTGCGAAAACACGCGCGGTCCGGTCGCTTCCATTTTTCATGCTGGTCTTTCCCGAGTTGACCAGGGAATCGATCAGGTCGAAAAGGCAATCATGAACGCCGGCACTATCGAAATGGCTTTTCTTGAAAGAGGGCTGGTATGGCTGGCAACCGTTGTTTCAGTAGCTCCGATGTTAGGATTTACCGGTACGGTTTGGGGCATGATTAAAGCATTTGAAGACATTGCCAAAGCCAACGACATTTCACCAACCATCGTGGCAACAGGTATTTCAATCGCTTTGTTGACCACATTGTTTGGTTTAATCGTGGCGATTATTATTCAATTTTTCAACAATTTCTTTGTGTCGAAAATTGACAAGCTCATTATCGACATGGAAGAGAGCTCAGTCGAATTGGTCGACATTCTGATTGATGTTGAGAAAGGCAAATAATAATCTTACAACACTAAGAGTATTTTGGGAGTATCCAAAAAATGATGGTTGAAAAGAAAAAGAAAAGAACGTCGGAAATCCCAACGTCTTCTTTAGCTGATATTGCCTTCCTGATGTTGATCTTTTTTTTGGTGACGACGACAATCGATGTTGACAAAGGCATCGGTCTGGTTCTGCCTCCAAAAGGAGAGACAAAAGAGGTGGCAAAGAAAAACATTATGAACCTTTTGGTTAATGCAAAAGGTGAAGTAATGATTGACGAGCAAATTGTCGATATGCCGATGATTAGAAACATCGTCCAGGGGAAATTGAAGGAAAATCCGAATTTGATTGTTTCGGTCAAAACAGATGCAGCAACCAAATATCGTCATTATATCCAGGTATTAGATCAGCTAAAGCAGGCAAACGCGACGCGTATTTCCATTGCTGAGCCGGAAAGGCGTTAGCAAGCCAATTTTGTCAAACATGAAAATTTAAGGAAACAGGGAGAAAATGGCCTTGAAGTTTAGCAAAAAAACCAAAGCAGAAACTGGTATCCCTACAGCTTCGATGCCCGATATTATATTTATGCTTCTCATCTTTTTTATGGTTTCGACGGTGTTTAAAGAATTCAGGGGTATCCCGGTCCGTCTGCCAGCGGCAAAAAAGATAGAAAAGTTACCCGGGAAGCGCAACGTTGCCTATATTTGGGCTGATGACCGAGATCGGGTATCAATCGACGATAAATTCGTTGAAATCAGTGAAATTAGAAGGATAATGGATCCAAAGCTGCGCGATGAGATTGCTCCGTTAAGAGTGGTTTCAATGAAAATTGATGAACGAGCCAGGATGGGATTCATAACCAAAATCCAGGAAGAACTTAGGGAAACAGGCGGAGCTGCTTTAAATGTAAATTATTCTACAAAAACCGCAAGCAATTGAGGTGAGTGATCATGGCAATCAAAAAAAATCCAGAAGTTGATTTAAGATTAAAATATAAAAAAGCCATCGAGTTGAGCCTTGTGATCTCTCTGGCCTTGTGTATCATCATTTTTCAAGCTTTTAAAAAGTTTGAGCACAAGAAAAGCATCCAGGATGTCGAAATAATTAAAATTGAGGCGGAAGAAATTCCTCAAACTCAACAGGAGAAGCTACCTCCACCGCCCTCTCGTCCTGCCATTCCAATAGAGAGTGAAAGCGAAGATATTCCTGAAGACGCAACCATCGAAGAGACTGATATCGATTTTGATGAGGTACCAGCGCCTCCTCCGCCACCGCCTGAGGCTGACCCCGATGAAATCATTTTTATTCCCTATGATGAACCACCGGAACCCATTGGCGGATTCGCAGCGATCCAGAGAAATCTAAAATATCCTGAAATTGCCAGGAAAGCCGGCATTGAAGGCACCGTAATTATTTACGCGCAAATTTCTGATAAGGGCGATGTGATTCGGACAAGGGTGATTAAAGCGTTGGGACAAAGCGGATGCAACGAAGCTGCAATTGAGGCGATCCAATCGGTGAAATGGAGACCAGCGAAACAACGTGACAAACCGGTAACTGTATGGGTTAGCGTGCCTGTCAGGTTTAAACTCAAATAATTGCTATTGCAAAAATGACTTTTAATTTAATTAGAAAATAAGCGGTGTATGAATATATACCGCTTTTCTTTTTTTATGACGATGAAGATATTTAATAAAATATTAATTAGTACGCTATTGACTTTGTGGCTCTTGAGCTGTTTCAATCCGTTTGCTCCTATTTTAGAAGACAGTGATGAAAACGAGTTGATTATCACTGAGCAGAAGAATCCGGATGAGGTTTTACAAAACTTCAAATATTCTTATGTTTTTAAAGATTCGGTTTTATACAGCAACCTTTTGGACAGCTCTTTTGTTTTTATCTATTTTGATCCCAATGAAGAATCTTCCGGCAGATTTGTCAGTTGGGGGAGGGACGTTGATTTGCTGACAACCGGCAGGCTTTTCAGAAGTTTTGATGTAATAGATTTGATATGGAACAGCACCATCTATTCTATTGATGAAACAGAACGCGCCGAATACTCTAAAAGTTTCAATCTGTCGCTGGTAAAGGACAATGAAACCATCAATCTTTCCGGCAACGCGATCTTTGTTTTTAAAAAATGTGAGTATGATGACAAATGGCGCATTATTCAATGGAAGGATGAGTCCGATCTTTGAGCGGCATCGGCGGAGATAGATGAATCGATTGATTCCGAAGATGAATTAACACGTCAATTTCACTTTCAGGTGGAATACTGATTCTATCGCTTGATAACCTGACTATTTGACAGATGATAAATTTTTTAAATCAAGCCATCTATCTTTCATATTTTTACCAGTAAAGCGATAGCATCAGTCAATGTTTCCACCTGTGAATGGGATACTACATTTCTCTGCAAAATTTCCTTGTTTTTACCCGATACTTTTTTTATATTAAAAAAAAAAGAATTCTGATACACAGGAGGCGTTATGGCTGAAACTTATGTCCGCAAAATATCCGATGAAGAAGCGCAGGGGCGCTACATTTTAATCGTAAAGCTTGGAATTGATTTTTTTCCAAAAGCCGGAAAGCCCTTTAAATTAAAAGTCGCGAATAAGGAATTTGAAACTTTTATCGAGGGGGTCGATGTGTGGTCAATGGGTCCCAAAAAACCGAAGCAGAGCTATCGAATTGACGCCAAACCGTTCTGGGAGCTTTTTCCGTTGAATTTTGGAAAAAAAATTACCTTTACCAAAGAGTCGGATAAACTTTACTCGTTAGCTTAAGCTAAAATGATCCCATTACGTGATACGATTCCTTCTCGCAGCTTTCCTTTCATAACAATTCTGTTGATCCTGATTAACGGTGCGATTTTTTTGCTTGAAATTTCGCTCGGAAAAGGACTGGTCGAATTTGTCGAGATGTTTGGATTAATCCCGGAACGCTACTTCAAATTAGCATCTGGGGAAGGACATAACATTGTTCAACGGTATCTGCCGTTTTTAACGTCGATTTTTTTGCACGGAGGCTGGTTTCATGTTTTGTGGAACCTGTGGTTTTTGTGGATCTTCGGCGATAATGTTGAGGATCATTTTGGCCACTTTAAGTTTCTGCTGTTTTATATCATCTGCGGTTTGTTAGCGGGTTTAGCGCATGTTTATGTCAATCCGGGTTCCATCATTCCGACTATCGGCGCCAGCGGCGCTATTGCTGGAGTCATGGGCGCCTATATCGTGCTCTATCCGCGTTCAAAGGTGTTGACGATAATTCCCATTTTTTTCATTTTTCCCATTATTCATATTCCAGCTTTTGTGTTTTTAGGTATTTGGTTTATCAGCCAGTTTATCAGCGGCGCTGCTTCGCTCGGTATTGATCAGTCATTTAGCGGAGTCGCCTGGTGGGCCCACATTGGCGGCTTCCTTGCCGGAGCCGTAGTCATTATTTTTCTTTTCCCCCGCAAAAAGGAACAAAAATAATATTGACGCTTAATATTAAGCGATAACTTTTTAAGCCCGGCCGTCACTGATAAAGATGAAATTATCCACCTATAACGGGATAATCAAGCCGCTATCGCCGACCCTAAATTAAGAAAAAAATATTTGATGCTATGAGACGTATGATTCGAAATATTATGAGTTTTATGAGTTTTTGGTTGCTGGCAATGCCAGTTGTTTCCACGGCTCAACAACCGGATCCCAACACCGGTTTGTTTTATATTGCCCAGAAACAGCAGATCATTATTGACGCAGATCTTGGTGAATGGCAAAATCAAATTCCAGTTTACCTAAACCAGCGCTATCAGACCAGATACCGAAAGGGTGAATGGCGTGGTCCGACAGACTTGAGCGCCAAATTCTGGATCGGCTGGAATGATGACGGACTGGCGATTGCGGCTGAAGTGGTGGATGATTCTGTTGCCTTCCCGTTTTCCGGACATGATGTCTGGGCAAACGATTGCATACAGTTTGCCGTGGATGTCCAGGATGATAATGCTCCGAACTTCTATCAAAATGACGACCGCGAGTTTGTGGTTACATTTGCCGATAGCGATACGGTTGTGTATGAATATTCATACTCTGAACAGCGGCCTTCAGGGCGGCGCGATTTCCCTGTAAAAATTGCAGTGAGCAGCGATACCATCCGCTATGAAGTCTTAATTCCCTGGGAGGAAGGGCTGGGTATAATCGGACCGTTGCCAGGGATGCACATGGGTATATCAGTGGTGTTTTTTGATAATGACGGCGACAATTACCGGGGCTGGATCCAATGGACAGCGGGCATTACTCAGAAAAAATTTACGCTCCCATTCGCCACCGTGCTGCTGTTTGATCCGGAAATTAATTTTGTTCAGTCAATCCCGACCAAAACATTTTTATCGAAAGATGATACTGTTTATTTTTGGCTTTACTCCCGATATTATCGAAAGAATGTTACGTTCATGCTTTTGGACAAAAACGAAACGCTTTACCGGAACAACACCTCGTTGCGGAGCCGTAGTTGGATAAAAGTGGCGATCCCACCGAAATACCTGATTGTGGGCAATTTGAGCTTGCAGATTGCCTCGGTCCGGATTTCGCAGCGATTTGACATCGCAGTCTGGTCAAAACAGTTAATTACCGAACAGATCGGTTATTTGACGCAACAGTTTCAGGTGTTTAAAAATTTGAAAGACATTGATCCTGCTGCCGGTTTTACGGTAGATTACTGGATCGAATATCTCAAGGAAAAGTTTGCGCAAGCGGTCACTGATTTTGATTTTTATAACGTCATGATCGAAGCACAAAAAAGGATCGATCAAATACCCAATTTCTATCTCAATAAACAGATCTTCTATAACTGGGAAAACCGGATCGTTGAAAAGTTTTATCGTTCCCGGCTGGATAGTAGCCGGCGGCGTTATCTGGTTCACTTGCCGGCTGATTATTCGTCACAGCAAAAATATCCGCTGTTGGTGTTCTTTCATAATGATCGAAACAGCGAGGAGGAAAGCGCTCGCAAAATCGGCAGCATTCTTATGGAACGGGAGCTGCCGGTGGTTGGCTTGTTCCCTGCTGGCTATCCGGAATTGGGCATCACCTATTTCGGATTGAATGAACTGATGCAATGTCTGAACGACATGCAGCAAAAATATGCGATCGACCGAAGCCGAATCTATCTGGCTGGGGAAGGCAGCGGCGGTGTAGAGGCGCTTTTGCTGGCGAAACGAAACCCGGACCAGTTCGCTGCGGTGACTACCTTTTTCAGTGAATTGGGTGATCAATTTGAATGGTCGAATTTGCATTTATTTCCGCTGTGGTTGTTTGATGATAATCCATATTCAAAATACAGCTCGTTCATTCAACAGACAAAGCAGATGGGAGGCGATGTCAATTACACAGTGGTTGATGAAATATCCAATCAAATCTATGGCGAGTTAATGTCTGATCACTATTTTCAATGGCTGTTAAACCAGCGGTTAAATGACCAGCCGCCAAAGATACAATTTGAAACCAGAAATTTGATACCGGCAAAAGTTTTTTGGGCGGAGATATTTTCGTTGAAAGACTACGCCTACCCGGCCTATTTTCGTGCAAATATTGATTCCAATCGGCTTGAGGTTCACACTAAAAATATCAGCGAGTTTGCTCTAATAAAAAACCGGTTACCTGCTGAAACCCGTTTTCCTTTGGAAGTGGTGTTTGATAATCGACAAAGGTTTAAAATTAACGCCCCTGAACTGGAAGCTATCTGCTTTTTACGGTCTAATTCCAAGTGGAAAATTCACAAACCAGAGCGCGAAGTTTTGCAAAAGACATCGCTGGTAAATGGCGGTATGGCTTCGATATTTGATAAACCATTAACGTTTGTCTATAGCACACAGCACCCGAATCTGGAATACAATGAAATGACTTTCCGACTGGCAAAAGCCGCAGCCCGCCGCGGAAGGCAGTTCTTTTTAAAAAATTCGATCATTGCTGACACCTCAATGGTCAAGCAGAAAATTAACAGCAACATCATCACTTTTGGGAATGCAAGTTCGAATGTATATTTGAGAAAAATTATATCACAACTTCCGATGCGATTTTATGAAAAGGGATTAAAGTTTGGAGATTCGTACTGCGACGTTGGCAGGTGCGCCGCGCTTTATATCTACCCAAATCCGCAGCAAACCGATTTTTTAATCATGTGCGGCATAGCCGATGATACGGTGGCGCTGAAAAATATTGGAAAAATATGGGACCTGAGCGCTACCAACCGGATATATTTTTATGACTATGTCATTTTTGCCGATGGCGTTGAGAGAAACAACTATCGATCCTGGATCGAGTTTGGAAGTTTTGATCACGAATGGAGTCTGCCCTGGTTTCAACCGCCGTTCAGAACAAAACCAAAATATTGGACCAACGACATCGTCCTGGGATTGGACGCCAATCAGCTCTTGTTGAATAAACATTGGAAAGGCGGCGGGAAAAGCAATTTTACCTGGAAAATTTATTCCAGAATGGAATTTAATTATGAACGAAAAAAGATTAATTGGAAAAATTCCCTGTATCTGGCATTCGGTCAGATATCCGTCGAGGAGGACGAAAAATGGCGCTCGCCGGAAAAGTCCACTGACATTATCAATTTTGATTCCGTGTTAAAGCTGCGGTTGAAGAAGTTTATTGACCCCTATATCGCTTTTTCGCTCGACACTCAGTTTCACGAGGGCTTCAATCCCAAAACAAAACAATTGATCTCTCGCTTTGCCAATCCATTGCAGATTTCCCAGAGCGCAGGTATTGCCCGCAATATTAGCGACGCTAAAAAATTGCAATTAACCACCCGCGTCGGCTGTTCGATCAAAGAGGTGATCGCTACTGATTCAAGATTCCGCAATTTATGGACCGGCGATGAGGCCAAATGGATGAAAACAGATGGCGGTATTGAATGGTTGACCGAGAGCAAATCTGTTTTTAAAAATGGCATAATGCTCACCAACAGGTTGAAATTATTTCAGGCGGTTATTTCATCGATCAGTCCCAAAAAAGATCCGAACAAAAATTGGAAAGCGCTGGATGTCTATTTTGAACAGATGTTCAGCGCTAAGTTATCTCAATATTTTGTATTTAACGTGGTGATAAAAATAATTTATGATAGAGATACATCTCCTGGCTGGCAACTCTGGGAGAGCACATCGTTCGGATTAACCTATAAGTTTTAGCGCTACAACTTGATCGAAACGCTTAAGCGGCGTCAAATATTTCCATGATGATGGCCGCAGCTACTATTCCTGCGGTTTCGGAACGTAATCGCCGTGGACCCAATGAGAATGGTTTAAAACCGTGTTCAAGCGCCAGCTCAACTTCTTGGTCAGAGAATCCGCCTTCCGGCCCGATGATGATTAACGCCTTCTTGGTCATCGGATTTTTTTTCTTGATGTCAAACAAAAGCTCGGAAAGCATCTGCCCGGAGGCGCTTGGATGGGCGATCAGTCCGGCATAGAAGAGACCGGCGCTTGTGACGACTTGTTTTATCGTTTGTGGATTTTGAATTTCCGGCAGTTTGGACCGTCCGCTCTGTTTCATGGCGGCGATGGCTATTTTTTGCCAGCGTTGCCGGCGAGCGGCTGATGTTTCAATGATAGCGTGTTCACACTTTAGTGGAATGAATGAGTTAACCCCCAGTTCAGTACCCTTTTCGATGACGAGATCGAACCGATTGCCTCGGAGAATCGGCTGCGCCAGTATTAGTTCAAAAGTGGATTCTCCCAGAAAACGTGTTTTTTTTTGGATTTCCCCGGTGGCGTGATTTTTTTTAATTTCAGTAAGCAGGACAGTGTAAAGATTTCCCTCGCCGTCAACAACGTTGATGATATCCCTGACCTTTTTGCGCAACACACGGACGAGGTGCTGAAACTCATCGCCTCTTATTTCCAGTTGATTTCCTCGGATGTTTTCAGAAGCGGTGTAAAAGTTTTCAATGTGTCTCATAATTCGGTCTCAAAAGGCTGTTTTGATTTCTGCGATGAGCTGCGGTTCCCACTCGAAATTAAATCCCAGATCGATTCGAAAAACATCGATGTAAGGAAGAAGGAAGTGGACGCCAGCGCCGAAGCCAGTTCTGAAACGGTCGCGATTCAGCCCTTCGGTATGAAACCAGACAGCTCCCGTTTCATAAAAGATTCCGCCGCTCACGCCAAATTTGAGATAGCGCGAGTAAGCTTCAAAACCGGGGACCGGAGGCAGATTCAGATAGCGGATTGGGACGATAGGGAAACGCAGTTCAACTCCGCCGAAAAGCAAATTCTCACCCTCAACAACATCGTAAAAATGACCACGAATTCTTTCTTGGTAGCCAAAAAATGTCCGGTCATATAACGGAATTTCGCCATGCGATAAAATTGTGGCGTTGCGCAGCGCAACTGAGACCTGCTGGCTCAGCGGCTGGTAGCGACGCAGGTCGATTCCATATTTGTAGTAGTGGTGCAGGTTATGAATTTCTGCCCGCTTAAACCAGAGTTTCATGTCCCATCCACGGTGAGGCAGGTCGATCCAATCTCGATTGTCAAATTGAAGCGATAGCGTCACCGAGGAAAAATTATCTTTACCCGAACTAGAAACGGTCATGTGTTCAGTGGCAGGTGCGGAAATTATCGAATAGTTATAAGCAGCCCCCAGGTAGGTGAAGTGGCCAAATCGTTTGCCCAACAACCAGTCGATTGCTTTTTCATCATATTCCAAACCGTCCAATTCAAGGTTTTTAGCTTTTACTTTTCCTTGATACATCATGAAATTGGTAAAAAGTTTCCAATCGCCGAAGAACCAGGGATTGTAATAGGCGAATTTGAACTGTGGATTATACCCGAAAGCGGCGCTTAAATTAAGTAGAATGTCCCTGCCTAAAAAATTGTAGTAGAGAAGTTGTAATCCGTAAGACAACTTATTCCACGACCGCTCGTTGATATAGAGTAGCGGAATGGGATAAATATACCACCGTTCATAGACGGTGATAATCAGGATATAATAATCTTTATTACCAATGATATCAAACCGGGCGCCGGAAAACAAACCGGTGTTCAAAATCCGTTTTTGCGCCAGTATCAGCTTGCTTAAGGAGACACGACTTCCCCGTTCAAACAGCAATTCCCGAAGAATAATCTCAGATTTAGTTTTTTCATTGCCGATGATTTCGATGCGCTGAAGGGTTACAAAACTCGTTTCTTCAGCAGCGGTCTGTTTCACCGGAAGGTCATTAAAAAAAACCTGACAACTGCCGGAAGGTGCAAGGAAGAGCGCGATAAATGTAACCAACACCAATATCAATTTTTTAAGCATAGATTATCTATCGTTGTTTCAATGTTAATTGTTAATAATTTTCCAAATTAAAAGGTTTTCATCACCCGGAATGTCACGCGCCAGGCATTGTCTGACCGGTCGGTGCGCCTGGCAAAATCGATTCGTAATAGTCCCTCGGTAACGTACAGACTCAACCCGATATCGCTTTTAAAACGATTCGCTCTAAGCCCATGGAACCCGCGCCAAACATTAATATTTGTGTCGACAAAATCGAGCCATCCGGCTTCAGCAAACACTCCCAGCGATAATTGATCGTAAAATGGAATAAATTTTAGTGGTAATCGCCTGAGCAGCGATTCGCTGAAATTGTATCGAATGATTCCGTAAACGAATCGGTTGCCGTTGCGAAATTCCCGGTCTTTAAATCCATGCAGCGTACTGATACCGCCCATGTCCATTAAATAGGCGTCATAGCGGTTATTGCACCCGTTGCGACTGCCCAGCATCAATTTGACCTTCATTAGGTGGCGGCCCCCTATCATCTGATAGCGGCGCAGTGTCAGAAACAATCCCCGGGTGTCGGCGCTGTCGCCCCAGGTCTGCTCGGCTTTGCCTTCGATGTACCATCCAGACATGGGCATCAGCGGATTATCGCGCCAATCCAGCACCCAGAGCAAGCGCAGTGCAGTGGCAATTTCTTCAACGGTCGATGGATTTTCCCGGAAATGTTTGTTTTTGCCGAACAGCGCCCAGTTGGTGTTTTTGGCAATCGCTCCGTATTCATATCGCTCCGCCTCCAGTCGAACCGTGTGCACCTCGCTGACTTTCTGATCCACAAATCCCATAAATCCCTTTTTAATGTGGTAGTCCATGAAGTCTTCTTTAAAAAACAGCGCGGCAGCGGAATTTTCATGATAACTGATAAACCATTCATCCTGATTGGCAATGTCATCAGAATAATTGACACCGAGGGTAAGTGGGTTGAATTCAAAAAAAGATTTTTGCAGACCGAACCGGTAACGTAGGTCATCTTTGAATCCGTAACCAATATCAGATTGCAGCTCCAAATCCCACAGTTTTCGAAGCTGCGCGGAAAACTCTACACCCAGCAATAATCCCTGCACCCGATTGTATCGAATCCGGGGCAAGATACTGAGCTCATTTTTTTCTTCGAAAAAGAATGATTGGCTGGTTTTGACCGTGTTGATTTTGAATTGGGCGAAACTATCCGAGCCGCCTGTCGATAGCTGTAAGGATAAGACCAACATCAATGCGATGGAGCCGTGCTTAATGAGTTTGATTTTTAGTATCATTGTTAAACCCAATATTTTGTTTTAAAAAATAAAGGAAACTTGATTGTTCATAAAGTATTCCCAAAAAAAGCTGGTTTATTTTTCTGTCAGCTTCTGTATTTCGTTTTGAATGTCATTGATTACCTCAATGTTGTGGATTTTTTTTGTCTTGCCCCCTCCTACTGAAAATATTGTAAAAACGTTACCACCAAATTTCTCTGTAAATTTTAGGTGTGAATTGAATTGCATTTGTTTCCACTTGTAATCTTCAAATGTATGCTCAAATGTGACTGGTTTAATTTGAATGCCGATAAAGCGCTGACCGATTTGAACAAAAAAATCTACATTGAACAATCGATCCCAATCATCGGGAGCAGGTTCAATCTTATGCTTCAGATGCGATTGTAATTGTCCGTAAATTGTTTGAATTTCATTTCGATATCCTTGATAGGTACGATCAATAACGACTTCTTGAATGTAGTTGATACAATCATCAAGCGTCACTTCCTCTACTTCGTATTGAATTACTTCTGATATTTTTACATATAATTTTTTCCCAAGCTCTTCTAAATATTTTTGATTATGTACATTTGTTATGTAAAAATGCTCCCATTCGGATAATGATTTTGGGGAACATTTTCTGATGAGTTCTGAAACCGGTCCAACCGATTTTTTTTTATTCAGCCCCCATCTATTCATTTCTTGATTTAATATCCATTCTTTAGCCATCACGCTTCTCCGCTTTTAGAG
>DSAU01000125.1 GCA_011046315.1 bacterium | reverse complement strand
TGTCCCTGAAAAACTATTTCAAAAAAAATTTTAGGTCGATTTCAGTGTTTTCAGGGTTCATCAAAAATTTTTTTACAAAGCAGGGAATAATACCCCACAATTTCAAAGAGGATAACATTGTCAATGACTTTAACATCTCGTAATCATGTCCAAATTTTATAGATATGATTTTTCATTCCTGTGGTCAGTTACATAAAAAAAATCGTGAATTAACATTTTTTGTTTGACATTTAATGAAAATAGTTTATATTTCATCAATAAGTATCCGCGGGAATTTAGCTGACTGCAAGTACAAATAAAAGCAAAAAAAATGATGCGCAGAATGGAAATCATTTTTCTGCATGGCAATAATAAAAAGTATTGCTTTTAAACGAAACCAACCGGGTCATTGACCAACCTCAATTTGTCGGTTACGTTAAGACTCGCTTAAAAAAGGAGTAACAATGAGCTTTCGTCAAAACAAAACAATCCTTCTTGTAGAGGGTGAGGCTGTTATCGCTCTGACTGAAGCTGAAATAATCAGCGGATTTGGATATGATGTCATTACTGCGAATTCGGGTGAAAAAGCGGTTGAACTGGCAACCAATGATCAGAAAATAGACCTTATTTTAATGGACATCGACCTCGGTAGCGGCATTGATGGGACCGAGGCGGCAAGACAAATCCTCGCGAAACGTCAGCTTCCCATCGTATTTCTCACAGCGCATGCTGAAAAGGAATATGTTGACCGTGTCAAAAAAATAACCCGCTACGGATATGTAATCAAAAATTCCGGCGATTTCGTCCTGCAATCTTCCATCCAAATGGCGTTTGAGCTTTTCGAGGCGCATAAGAACATCGAAATTCAAATGGAGGCTCTTCGCAGGCACGAGCAGTTCCTGAATGATGTGTTCGAAAGCATTCAGGATGGGATCAGTGTGCTCGATGCTGAGCTGAACATTCAACATGTAAACCGGGTGATGAATGAATGGTACCGGGATAATTTGCCGCTTGAAGGAAAAAAATGTTACCAGGCTTATCATAACAGAGAAAAAAAATGTGATCCCTGTCCAAGTTTGCGATGTTTAATAACCGGCGAGACAGAACGGGAGATAGTCGTCGGATTGCCCGGTTCTCCAATAAAATGGATTGAACTGTTCAGCTATCCTATCAAAAATCTGGAGACCAATAAAATAGCTGGAGTGGTGGAGTTCGTCCGTGACATCACTGAACGAAAGCAAATGGAGGATGCACTGCAGGAAAGCGAGGAATCGCTTTCGATTACTTTGCAGTCAATTGGTGATGCAGTTATCGCCGCTGACTTAAACGGCAGAGTAAGCTTAATGAATAACGTAGCTGAAAAGCTTACCGGTTGGACGTTTCCCGAAGCCCGGAACAAACCGCTGGATGAAGTCTTTCCAATTATCAGCAGCATCACGCGCGAAACCGTTACTAATCCGGTCCAAAAAGTTCTCGAAAGCGGTGAGATCGTCAGGCTTGCCAATGATTCGGTTTTAATCAGCAGAGATGGAAAGGAGTATCAAATTGCGGATCGAGCTGCCCCCATTCGCGACAGCCAGGGAAAAATCAGGGGTGTGATTCTTACTTTTTCAGACATTACAGAGCGCTATCAGACCCAGCAGAAACTACAAGAGAATTATGCGCTGATGAAATACATCATCGAACACGATCCCAATGCAATCGCGGTACACGATAAAGATTTAAAATATATGTTCGTGAGCGAGCGTTATCTGAAGGATTATCGGGTAACAAGACGCGACGTGATCGGAAAACATCATTACGAGATTTTTCCGGAAATTCCAGAAAAATGGAGAAAAGTACATCAACGGGCGCTCAATGGGGAGGTGCTGCGATCTGATGAAGATCATTTTGTTCGTCCCGATGGCTCAATTGATTTCACGCGCTGGGAATGCCGTCCCTGGTACAATTCAGAAGGGGAAATTGGGGGGATTGTTTTGTACACCGAGGTTATTACAGAGCGCAAACGAATCGAAAATCAATTGCGTGAGTCTGAACAACGATTCAGAGAACTGTTTGAAAACGCGGTCATAGGCTTCTATCGAACAACGCCGGATGGCAGAATTTTATTGGCAAATCCGGCGCTGGTCAATTTGCTTGGCTATTCGTCTTTTGAAGAACTTGCCAAAAGAAATCTGGAAAAGGATGGATACGAATCATCCACGCAACGCTCGGAATTCAAAAAGGCGATTGAAAGCCAGGGGCAGATAAAAGGATTGGAGTCAGTCTGGATCAGAAAAGACGGCAGCAGCCTGTTTGTTCGCGAGAGCGCCCTTATTGTTCGGGATGAACAGGGGAATATTCTTTATTATGAAGGAACCGTGGAAGATATTACCGAACAGAAACTTGCCGAGCAGGCATTACGTGACAGCCAGCAGCGGTTGAAGTTGGCGGTTAAAAGCGCTAAAATTGGTCTTTGGGATCAGGATTTTGAAAACGACACCATCATCCGCAATGAGGAATGGGCTGAAATGCTGGGCTACGATATTAAAGAGATTGAAGCCAATAAAGACACATTTTTGAATTTGCTTCATCCCGAAGATCTTCCGGAAGTCAAGAAAATAATTGAGGCGCATGAAAGTGGCGAGTCTGAATTGTTCAGTGTTGAGAACAGGTTGAAAATGAAGAATGGGCAATGGAAGTGGGTGTTAAACATTGGGAAAATAATTAAGCGCGATGAGAAGGGAAAACCGCTGAGAGCAATAGGTGTCCACATCGATATTGACGAACGCAAGCGAGCGGAAGAACAGATCAGAAAACTTCTTCATGAAAAAGATATTTTGCTCAGAGAGGTACATCACCGAATCAAGAATAACATGAACACCATCTTGAGTCTGCTCTCTTTACACGCAATGACAATAACAGATCCGGCTGCTATTGCGGCGCTGCAGGATGCAAAAAGCCGTATGAAAAGCATGATGATTTTATACGATAAGCTGTACCGTTCCCCTGATTTTACAGAAATGTCGCTGGCGCAATACCTGCCGTCTCTGATCGATGAAATAGTCGGAACGTTTCCCAACAAAGATTTGATCACAGTCCAAAAACAGATCGAAGATTTCAGCGTTGATGTGCGGACTTCAGTTTCTATCGGGATTATTGTCAACGAATTAATTACCAATGCCATGAAATATGCTTTTGCACCAGGAGAGAGCGGAGCTATCAGCGTTTCAGCTTCGAAAATTGAGAACATTGCCACGATAGTGATTGAGGATAACGGAAAAGGAATGCCGGAATCTGTTGGGGTGGGCTCTTCTAGCGGATTTGGGTTGAAATTGGTTGAAATATTTACAGACCAAATTGAGGGCACGATCAACATCGAGCGTAACCGGGGGACGAAATTTATTTTAGAATTTAAAGTTTGAGAAAGCCATTTGAATTTTAAAGTTTTAAGTAAAGCTGTTGAATTAACTTGGAGGGGAAAATGTCAGCTAACAAAATAACCATTTCAGGTGTTACCATTGAATGTATTCAAGGCGATATCGCTGCTCAGTCCGGGATTGCCGCTGTTGTTAATGCGGCAAACGCTGAGCTAATGATCGGCGGCGGCGTTGCCGGAGCGATTCACCGCGCCGCTGGTCCCAGACTGGAGGAGGAGTGCCGTCCACTGGCTCCTATCAGTCCTGGTGAGGCGGTGATCACCGGCGGCCATAATTTGCCAAATCGGTATGTGATTCATTGTCTGGGTCCGATTTACGGTATCGATAAGCCGGAGAACCTGCTGCTGGCAAACTGCTATCGTAATGCACTTAAACTCGCTGAAGAACACCGGATCGAATCCATTGCTTTTCCGGCCATCTCTACCGGCGCTTTCGGTTATCCGATCAGCGATGCCGCCGAGCTGGCGTTTCGGACGATAGTGGAGGATATTCCGAAGTTGAAATTTGTTAAAACAATTCGATTTGTGCTCTTCAGCGCCTCTGATCTGAAAGTTCATCAAGAAACATTATCCCGCATGATTGAATGATTTTAATGTGAGAAATTGAGTCATCAAAACGGGAATTGCATCCAGTGGAGAAAGAAATTATCACCGAACTGAAAAAAAGGAATGGAAAATGTCATGAAACATAAAAAAACAATCCGCGTACTTGTTTTTTGCATTGTGGTAATGGCGGGATTGGCTGCTGGTATGGGGATTTTTTCGAAACAGGGATCGGGACCTTTTGAATATCAATCGATCCGCGGAAAAACCGTGAATATCTATGGGAAGGGAATCTATCAGCACATGTCAGCAGAGGTGGCAGTACAGGGAATCGCACAGGACTATGTAACATTTTTTATTGGAATACCATTGCTGTTGATAGCATTTATATGGGCAGCAAAGGGATCGCTCAAAGCTCGGTTTTTACAGGCGGTCACACTTGGCTATTTTTTGGTCACCTATCTTTTTTATACAGCAATGGGCATGTACAATGTCATGTTTCTGGGCTATGTTTTCCTGCTTGGAACGTCCTTTTTTGCCTTTACACTGACCATGGTTGATTTTGATCTGGCGCAGCTACCATCATTGTTTCGCGAGAATACACCGGTGAGATTTGCCGGTGGATTCCTGATTTTCAATACCATTTCAATTGCCCTGCTGTGGTTGAGCATTGTGGTTCCGCCGTTGATCGATGGAACCGTCTTTCCTGCAGAATTGGAGCATTACACGACACTGATTGTTCAGGGGTTCGATCTGGGATTGCTCTTGCCGATTGCATTTGTATCCGGATTGTTATTGATCAGGAGAAAACCGTTCGGTTTTTTGCTGGTGCCGGTTTATTTTGTCTTTTTATCTCTGTTGATGACTGCGCTTACTGCCAAAATCATCGCTATGGCAATGGTAGGAGTCAATGTATTTCCGGTGGTGATTATCATTCCGGCATTTAACCTGACTGCCATTTTTTGTTCGATTATTTTGTTGAAGAATTTAATTGAACCCCAAACAGTTTCCTGAAAGAAATGGATATTCAAATACAACCTGGATATAACGGGCCGCTTTAGAAGTTATCAACTGCAACAGACAAATCAGCGGTTTAAAACAAAGTCAGTTAATAAAAATATCAGACAGCATTGCCATCTCTAATTCGTTTTTCTTTTTAAAAAAAAGAAAATGTAACTCAAACCAGAAGTGGGGTCTATATGAACAAATATTTATCATTAATCGTTTTGTGCGTGCTGGTAATATCCTGCACAAAAGACAAAGGCTCGATGCCTGAGCCAAAGAGATATTCGATAGAACAGTTTTATAAAAACAAGCAAATTGGCGGCGGCGCATTTTCGCCTGATGAAACCACGCTACTTTTTCACAGCAATGAATCTGGTATTTACAACCTTTATGAGGTTAATATCGATGACGGTTCACAACGCCAGCTAACACATTCTACCGGAGAATCATACTTTGCGGTGGATTATGTTCCTGGAACAAATCAGATTCTCTACTCTGCTGACCAGGGCGGAAATGAAATCAATCACCTCTATCTTTTGAAGGAAGACGGTAGCTCACAGGACCTTACGCCGGGTCAGCAGGAGAAAGCCAGTTTTTTCGGCTGGAGTCTGGATAAACAGGCGTTGTTCTATTTGTCGAACAAACGCAACCCCAGTTTTTTTGACCTTTACAAGATGCGCATTAACGAGTGGAAGCCTGAGCTAATTTATGCAAACGATCAGGGATTCAATGTAGGCGCTGTTTCATGGGATGAAAACAGGCTGGCGCTGGTTAAAACCGTAACGACCAGTGAAAATCGTCTGTTCCTCTATGACCGGTCAACAGAAGAGATGGATGAAATATCGATTCCAGAGATGCCTGGCAGTTACCGTCCCGCTGGTTTTAGCAAAGATGGTCAGTCATTCTTTTATATTACCGATGCTGAGAGGGAATTTGCTTATCTGGTGAAGTACGATCTGCAAAGCGGGCAACGAACCACCCTTTATCAAACTGATTGGGATGTGATGTACAGTTACGATTCAGAAAATGAAAAGTACAGGGTCATTGCCGTTAACGAGGATGGAAAAAATGTGCTCACCATTATTGATAACATCAGCGGTGAGCCGGTGGATTTTCCGGAAATAAGTGATGGCGATGTGATAGCAGTGGCGATTTCTAAAAGTGAAACCATGATGCGTTTATCTGTGGGCACCTCGAAAGCACCAGTAAATCTTTACGTCTATAATTTCGACACCAGACAATTAAAAAAGTTAACCCAGACCCTGAATCCGGAAATTAATCCGGACGATTTGGTAGCGGCAGAGGTAGTCCGTTACCAATCGTTCGATTGTCTGGAAATTCCGGCCATCTATTATAAGCCACTGGCGGCTTCGGCGAAAAATAAAATGCCGGCTCTGGTCTGGGTACATGGCGGTCCCGGAGGACAATCGCGCACCGGCTATTCCGCACTTATCCAGTTCCTGGTAAATCACGGCTATGCTGTGCTTGCTGTGAACAATCGTGGTAGCAGCGGGTATGGGAAGACGTTTTACAAAATGGATGATCGGAATCATGGCGACAAGGATTTGTTAGATTGCATCTGGGGTAAAAAATGGTTGTTGGAGCAGGATTACATCAACCCTGATCAAATCGGCATTATCGGAGGCAGCTATGGCGGTTTCATGACCATGGCAGCTATGACTTTTCATCCGGATAAATTTAAGGTGGGCGTGAATATCTTTGGCGTTACCAACTGGGTGCGTACTTTGAGAGCTATTCCACCCTGGTGGGAGTCGATGCGACAGGCGTTATACACCGAATTAGGCGATCCGACCACAGCCGATTCGGTTCGATTATACAATATTTCACCGTTGTTTCATGCCCATCAGGTCAAAAATCCGGTGATGGTGCTACAGGGCGCCAATGATCCAAGGGTGTTGCAGGTGGAATCCGATGAAATTGTCGCTGCCTTAAAACAAAATAATGTCCCGGTAGAGTATATTATTTTCCCGGATGAAGGTCATGGTTTTCGAAAAAGGGAAAATGAGATTAGAGGATATGGTGAAATATTGAGGTTTTTAGATGAGTATTTGAAAAGTGACTGATTGCTGTCCAAAACCATGGTGATTATTTAATGGGGCGTGGTTTAGCTGATAGTTTTGAGAAAAATTTAGTTCATAAAATTAATGAATTGGAATGGCCGTGAAAAAAGGTTTATTAGGCGTGGTTTTAGGCGTTGTCGCCGGGATTATCGATGTGATTCCGATGATTTTTCAGGGGTTATCCTGGGATGCAAATCTTTCAGCTTTCAGTATGTGGGTAGTGGTTGGATTTTTCATTGCGGTAATTGATTTTAAAATCAACCCTATTCTCAAAGGTATTATAATAGCCTTTTTGGTGCTTTTACCTTCTGCGATTATCATTGGCTGGAATGATCCCTTTGCGCTGATACCGATAGCTATCATGACAACGCTGTTGGGAGCATTGCTTGGTTTCACTGTTGACAGGTTAACAAAAAAAATGAATCAATAGCCCTTTCGCCTGATTAAATAAAGCTATTTCACAATCTGTGATATTTGTTTGAACTCGGGAGTTTTCGATTCCACCAGCAATTCAAACAGCACGGATTCGGTTGTCGTGACAATAATTCCCTGTTGTTGCATCCGATCGATTGCAGTCTGGTGGTCGATCTCTTTTCGTGAGGATACCGCATCAGCTACCAGATAAACAGAGTATCCCGCAGCCATTAAATCCAGCGCGGTTTGCTGCACACAGACATGGGTTTCGATGCCGCAGATTACCAGTTGCTTCACCGGCTGATTTTTCAGCCTGGAGACAAACGCCGGCTCACCGCAGCAACTGAAGCACATCTTTTCAGTAATATCATAGTGTTCGAGCGCCTCAAGGATTGGGGCTTCTGTTGGTCCCAATCCTTGACGATATTGTTCAGTGATTACAATGGGCAGCTTTAATGTCTGAAATCCGCAAATTAATTTAACTGTATTTTCGATAGTCGCTTCCCGGTATTTCATCACTGCGCTGATTTTTTCCTGGATATCAATAATCAGCAATCCGGTTTTATCACGTTGAAGAATGGTGGGATGTCTTTTCATAAATTGAGTCCTCGTTTAAGCGTAGTTTTTTAATTGTATAGCAGGACATATTCGAGAATGTCCATACCGTGTTCTAATAGATCCAGGTTTGCCTGGCTGCCCATGTGTCCGATGCGAAACACGTTGTTGGCAAGCTTGCCCAGCGAACCGCCGACCACCATTCCCCGGCTGCGCAGTTTTGTGTCGAGCCGTTGCCAGTTGATTTTCAACGGTACTTTCACGGCAGTTACCGTCGGGGATGAGGTGTACTCATCAATTGGAAAAAGTTCCAACCCCATTTCTTTGACTCTTTTACGACAGTATTCAGCGGCTTTACGATGACGGACAAAAACGCTGCGCATCCCTTCTGACAACAGGGACTGGGTAGTCTGATAAATTGCCGCAACTGAATGCCAGGAAGGAGTGTATGGAAACCATCGATTTTCCAGTGCGCTTTCCCAGGGCAGTAATGCGTCATAGCCTTTGTAATCAATAAAATCGATAATTTTCCAGCTTCGCTCGCTGACGGCAGTGATGCTGATGTCCGGAGGCGCAGAAAGACATTTTTGCGAACCGATGACACAAAGATCGATATTCCAGTCATCGGCTTTAATTTCGACGCCGCCGGCGCTGGAGACTGCATCCACGAAAAATAACGGAACCGAATATTTGCTGATTAACTCGCCGACTTCTTTCAGCGGGTTTAAAATGCCGCTTGGGGTTTCACAATGCACCATGGTTACCATTTTTGGGTGGAAATTTTTGATTGCCGTTTCAACTTTTTGAGGATCTGCCGCTTCGTTGTATTCAAAGCCAACAGTTTCAACTTCACAACCGATTGCGCGCGCCATGTCGCCGATTCCATACCCGTAAATACCAGTCGCTACCGCGAGAACTTTATCGCCGGGAAGCAGCGACGATTTGAGTGCGCTCCAGAGACCGAGCATCGCCTCTCCGGTCATGATCGCTATTTTATTGCGGGTGGAGATCAGACGACGGATATTGTTTTGAGTTTTTTTGTAAAGCTCAAAAAATTCACGTTCAATGTCTCCGGAGCCATAATCGGTTTGATAGGCGTTAAGCACCTCTGCCGGAACGCGAGTGGGACCGGGAACCAATGGTATCAGATAAGTTTTCATATGCGTTATCCTGTAATTGTTTCCGGAATAGTTTCCTGTTAAACCTTTTATTAAAGCAAGATCTTAAAATTTGAGTCAAATTTTAAATATGGCAAAGATGAGTATTACAAGCTCGTCCCGCCGTTAGGCTATTAGCGTCAACCTAAGGTTCCTTAGTAATTTTATTCATGAATTGCCACGAGATTTATCTCGTGGATTGAGATTTTGCCAGATTTTTTCGGGGGTTTTAACCCCGAGTTAGTAAAATATTCGGGGTTGAAACCCCGAAATCCTGTATGATATTCCAAAATCCACGACCTGAAGGTTCCCGATGTCTCGGGACAGGCAGTGGCAATTCAAAAATTACTCTCAATTTGCGTTAGGTTGACGCCAATCGCCGTTAGGCGGGATTAAATAATTACTCTTTGCTGAAGACTATTCAGATAATGTTCTCAGATGAGACTTTGGTATTTCAATAGTAACAAGAATATGATTAAAAATCAAGAATAATTTCAAAAAATGCGCTTTTTGGAAATTAAAACTTATATTTTTGAGCTACCGATACTTTCCTGCCTTCACTTAGCGATGTAATGTAACAGGTTAGGGCAATAATATCCTCATTATCCAGCGCTTTTTGTTCAGACTTCAAATGACTGAGCAGGCAGTATTGAATTTCCTGTTCCAGAGTAACCACTTTCTCCATTCGCAAGCTGTAACGGGGAAAGGTCGCTGCCTGTCCTTTCAAGCCAATGATCGTTTTACCATCTAAAACATGCGTGGTTTTTCCGCCTTTAAAATGACAGGATTCACAGCTTTTTGAATTATTGCCGAGTGAGGTGTCAGCAAACATGACTTTTCCTCTACTGATCCATTCTTTTTTATACTGCTGAGGCCATCCCATATAAATTTTTTTTCCATTCGCCAGGTAGCGAACAAATAATACCAGCGCGTTGGCGTCGTGACTGCCGATTTCCCAGGGCACACCTTTGCTTTCATTGACCACGGCAAAGTTGTGGGTCATCGACAGTGTTGCCATGCTTCGCAAAATGTGTTTATATCGGGGATAGGCTTCTCCGTTGGTAAGCTCGCCTTTGGGATGACAGGATTCACAATTCCTGCCGTTAGTCCCGAGGTTCGAATCAAACCAGATTTCTTTTCCGCGCGCTAACATCTCTTGTTCAGCCGCGTAAGCGATTTTTGCTTGAGCCGGCGTTAATTGGCGGGTGAATTTGTGCAAAATACACCCACCGATCCCCAGCATTAACGCCAATGCCAGAGTCAACATTACTGATGGTATCAGTGAACGTTTTTGTGTTATAATTGTGCTCATGATCTTCTGGCCCCTGGTTACTGTATTAATGATAAGTTGATTTTTTGAATCAAAAATCTGCTGATAAACGCCACCACAAATCCGCTAAAAATTGAAGTGAGAACCATTACCGGAAGTAGCAGGAAAATTGTCGGTTGATGAACGATCAAAAATTTTATCAAAACGAGCTGGGTGATGTTATGAACAATGGCGCCGCAAATGCTGATTCCGTAAATGCTGAAGATATTGGTGAAATGTTTTTTCATCAGAATCATTATCAATGTCGCGCTCACTCCGCCGAAAAAGCTCAAAATAAACGCTGGATTTAAAAATGTGCCGGTTAAGAAAGCTCCCAGAAAAATTCTTCCCACCACCACAATCAAGGCGGCGCTATTGCCGAGAGCATACAGCGCGATCAAGGTGGCGATATGTGCCAACCCCGGTTTAAGCCAGGGTAATGGTCTGGGGATAAAGGTTTCAAACAAGAACAGGATCAAACCGATTCCCGTCAACAACGCCATTTGCGCCAGTGTTCCGTTGTGGGACAGAATATTTTTTCTATTGGGTGATGACATCAAAATAGTCGCGCTTTTCACCTTCAATGCTAATCACAATTTTATTGGGCACACAGACGATCAGTTGAAATGGGCGATCGATCCAGCCTGTTTTAACGCAAATTTTTTGCGGGCAATCCGATGTCTGAACCCGAATTTTACTGTCCTTTATTTCAATGCGGGTTTCTCCTACTGGTCCCATGATTTTAAAGGACTGATTTTTTTTAAGGGAGCTGGTTGCTACCATTTTTCCATCGAGTTTGATAACAGCAATTTCTCCCTGGTGTTGGTAGCGCTGTATCCAGTAAATACCAACCCAACTGGTGATAATAAAAAAAAGAATGAGTATTTTGTCACCGGTTGTAAGTAAGCTTAATATCGGAATTTTGCATTTTTGGGCCGATTGCATATCGTGTTTAAATTTCCAAATAAGTGTTTTTATCAAACAGTTTTTACTTCTTTTCCATGAAAATTGTCTGAATAAATAATCCGAACATTAGCGGTGCCTTAGTCGAAATATCGAACTTGAAACGCGAATTATTTCAAGATAACATCGAAAAACTGATAGGGTTCGAATATTGTTGCCCAGCTTTCCGTCTCACCAAGCCCTGCTCCTTCGAAATAAATGCGCATACCAATGCGATGGTTGGCTTGGGGACGAAACGGAACAGCCGGATTATACGGTAAGCGTATCATTATCCAGTACCGATCTTGATTGATGATTATTTTCAGCGTCAAGGTCTTTTCGTCGAGAATTTGTCCGAAATGACGGCTATATTCTGGGTCATCGTCCCACATAACATTTCGCTTGCCATAGATTGATTCATGGAGCTGTTGTGCTTCGGGCGTCGCATCCATCGCATGAATCTGATAAAAACGATCTGAAAACGGATCCACTACCAGCCGGTAGTTATCCTTTCCATTCCACCAGCCGTCATTCAACAAATCAAGATCAAGATGCAGCTTTGCCGGAACATCCATCAAGCAGCCGATGTAGAGATTATCATCGTCCCAGTTCATAAAAAATTTCATGTTCAGTGGAATATCCATGAAGAAATTTGCCGATGAATGATCCAGGGTCTGGCACACCAAATTCCACGAAGAAGTGCCTGTGCTAAAACTGGGCGTGATCTTGGGGATTTTGGATTGAATAGCGTGAAGCGGAAACGGGTCGACTCCGTCGATGAATCCATCTCTGTCGCTGTCGGCATGACCAGGATCGCTTCCTTTAAAGATTCCAGCCATGAATTCCTTCAGATCGTCCAGACCATCGTCATCAGTATCTTTTTTTGAATCACTGCTTCCAAATCGAAATTCGTCCATTGGAACGCGTGGGTCTTCATCGGGAAAATGGTCGCCGTCACGGTTTGATGAAGCATGCACCGTACCCCACGGCGGTTTAATTTCAAGGAAGCTGTGGTATTGACGCAATATTTCCGCCTGATAACTGAAATGCTCGCCGGCTTTAAGCGCAAATTTCCACGGCTGATCAGCGCGCCACATTTCTGGCGCGCCGCTGGCAGGATAGCATATCTTTTGCAATGAATGTTGAATTCCTTCAATAAACAACCAGGCAGCTTTATAATCAGTGTCAGCGTTTTCTCCCGGATACTGCACCGAAGTTTTGAATGGATACTGGAAAGAGCAGAAGGCGGCGTTGCCGAAAATTTTCGTCCCGGTTAAATTTCTCCCCGAAATTGCCGGTGTAAAAACAGCAATGATGATTCCGAATTGATCTTGAGTCACACCATTGGCAAGCAGGTCAGGTTCAACCATCTCCGGTTTTAAAAAACCATTGAAGGGCAACCATTTTCGCGGCTTGAATTTATTAATTTCCTGATAAGAAATGTTTAAATTTAGTTGGCAACCCGAATTTCTCCAAATAAAGAGCCGGCAGAGTTCAATCCCGTTTTTCAGCTTATTGATTTCTGTATCTGAGATTTGTCCGCCTGCCGTGTTTGTATATATCACGGTCAGTACGTTGATGTTGGCGAAGTAGGTTGAATCTGTGGAAGCGCCATTTGCAAAGTGATCTGCCCAAATCCTGCTGTTGCAAAAAGTAAGGATCAGAATGAAAGCGAAGGTAATTGTAATGCTTCTGTTCATTTACGCTTCCTATTTTTCAAAAAATGCCAGAAATACCGGGACCTGAACCAAGCCCACGATATGCTTGGATTGGTTTCCGTATTTAAAGTAAAGCTGACTGGATTTGCCGCCATCAAGATTTAAAGCGGAGTGGATGTTCAATTTTGGATGGAGCAGTGCTTTTTGCAAATCTTTGAGGCTGACACCGCCAACATGGGTATCCAGCGCGTAAATGATAATATGTCCGTCGTAGTCAATGGCTATTCCCGAACGGCGATGCTTGGTGTTTTGATCTTTGATATCTCGAATTGATTTGCCGTTGGCAATCAATCTTGGTATCGATTGAACAGCCTCCTGAATTCCGGCAAGCTCAAATGTATTACGATAAAAAATATATGGGCGGTTATATTTAATGCAAAAAATGCCCGAGTTTTTCATTCCTGCAGTCGGCATTCGCTGGATAATTTTACCACCTTGAATTAAAAGCCCCAATGGTCTGCTCTGCGGATCAAAAAAACTGGCATTGATCGTGGCGATTGCACCGGTAGCTTGTGCAATGACCGCGGCTGAACTTGCTTGTGCTGGAAATATTACCCTGGTTTCAAGCAAATTCGGATTGAATCGTATCAAAAAAATATCGGAGCTCAATAGGTTATCGGAAGATCGCGCCTGGAACAGACCGGTCTCAATGCCATTTGCGATGCGATTCCATTCAAAGCTTCCGCCATTTTTAACCGATGACTGAAAGTAGGAGCTGAAAACGCGAACGAAGTTTTTAAACTGCACCGGGTAGCTCTGGTATAAAATCAGCAACAACAGGCAGAGAAATAATAATTTCCAGATACCGGTTTTGCGTTTTGCTTTTTTAGGATTCAATTGTCTGGTTACGGTTGATAAGGGTGAATAGATTTTGTATGGCAGCCTAAAGTAAAATTCAGTGCGCCTTAGAATTATTGCGTATTGCAAAGAATAAATATTTTCATCTTGAAATCAATCGCATTTC
>DSAU01000537.1 GCA_011046315.1 bacterium | reverse complement strand
TAAAAATATAAAACCATACTTAAATGTTGTGTTATTTAAATAAAACAAAGTTTGCGAAAATAAGCTAATACAAATTTGCTGCCTTTATTACGCATATTTTGGGAACTAATACCACGATTTTATGTTAAATTTACTACAAAGCGTAAAATGTAATCCGAAAATACAGGCTGAATTGAATTTCTATCCTCGTTTAAAATCTAATCGCATTGTGTTTAAATCCACAAATCAAGTGGGTGAACATGAAATATATCCAAATTTGTATTATTATCTTCGTTTTCAGCTTGTTGGTGAATCTGCGAGCTCAGAACACTGTTAGTCAAATTGAAAAATTGGAATTGGGTTTCATCGTTACAGAAATCAGCCTTTACAGTTCAGATTTTAGCACATGCTTATGGGGACGCTCTTCCAATGATCAATACTATCCCTTTTTTAATCCTTTTGAAAATCCTGCTTTTTTGGCGGGTGAAAAACATTCCAGGCTGTTGTTTCATATATCACCAGAGCAAAAAGCTGGATTAACTCGCCTTTTAAATGTATCAGAAAAAATTAATCAGCAACTTGATGACAAAACGTTGCCCTATCGTTCTGAAAGTTTAAAATTGGGTTATCCACAGGTAAATTTACATATAGCCAGAAAGATGAATATCCCCGAAGGAATGATCGCTGTTCCATTCAGGAAATTTTTCATTGGTTTTATTTTTCACTATCCGCTGCATTTCTCAATGCAAAATGAGTTGTTAGGAATAGAATCTTCAGTTTCCACAGAGTTGCACTCCGGCGGTGGAACCAACAAGGTGATGTTAAACAATTATTTAGATGCAGTCAATCAAGTTCATTATTCCATCATAAGCACCAACTTTTTGATTGGCAGACAATTTAGAAAAGATTTTTTTGCTGGATTACAAATAGAGCGGCTGCATGTGAATTTGGATGTCTTTAGTTATTGGAATATTGAGGGATCTATGTTTTATAACGGTAAAGAGCATTTGTTCAACAATGCTGCCACGCTCTGGCATACTGACATTACACAACATCTTGAAGCTCGCTATGAAGGGAACGGATGGCGCCTCAATTGGGGATGCATGTATTTATATAATTACCGCTGGGTTTTTGATGGTTCGATCTCCCTTGCTTCAGATCTCCATTTAAAGGGTGAACTAAGTGGTAAGAGGAACAAAATTCCTGCTCTTAACATGGAAGCACTAATAAGCGGTGGTGGCGGTGAAGAAATATTAGACCCAGAAAAGCTTGATCCGTCGCAATTAACTTATACCGAAGATATCGGCTGGAATGTATATTCTTCTTTAAAACATACCCTGACAAATCAGGTCAAGATTGGTATATTTTATAATCGCCACGATTGGAAATTTTATCTTTCAGATCGTTTTTATTTTGGAAATGTTCGAATGCAATATGGAAAGGACTTAATCCAATTTTCAATCAGGCAAAAATTAAATTTCTACCTAAGCAAGAAGAATTTTTATTTGAATATGGGCGCGCTTATAATAGAAGCATTTTCTCCTGACACTCAAGATTTCGCCATAAACACAAACCTAATTACCATTCCTAAGATGACAATTGGATACGGCAAAAACCTCACCAAGGTTTTATTTTTAGTCGGCGCAATTGATATTTTACCAATTCCAGGAGTCCATTTTGCGGTTCAATATCAGTTTTAAAGTTTATAACTTTCAAAAAACAATTGCATTATTGATGATTGTTTTTGGAATTTTCCCCGTTACTGGCGCCTGGGCACAAGGGATAACGGTGATTA
Source organism: bacterium (assembly GCA_011046315.1). Lineage (GTDB taxonomy): Bacteria > Zhuqueibacterota > Zhuqueibacteria > Thermofontimicrobiales > Thermofontimicrobiaceae > Kaytiofontadaptatus. The sequence goes on along the minus strand of DSAU01000537.1, from coordinate 12,403 downwards.
AGTATCCATTTTATTTTATCACTTGTGATGAGTTGGTATTGGTAGAATGGCAAGAATCAATTGAGGCGACTTTATATTTTGGCACTCAATCCGGTCAATATAATCGGCATATTTCAACATCGGCTATCAAGAAATTGTATTTTGTTCCTTCAACTGAAGGTATGACAACGGGTATTTATTACTGTCGCATTTCCAATGGATTAATTCATTCGACTGAATTTCCCATATATATTGAATCTAATCAAGCCGCTAACTGTCGGGCACCGCAAAATGGTGCTGTTATCACAAATTTGACTCCCAAATTTGAATGGGATGCGGTACTCGGCGTACCTTTTTATCATCTCATTTTAAGCGATCAACCTATATCTTTGCAAAAAAATGAAGCCGGTGAATTGCAAATAAATAATGCCAATATCATATATCAGGTTATAACCAGTCAAACGGAAATTGCTTATGGTACACCTGATCCATCAGGATATTTTAATCAACTAAATGGAATTATTCCTCCTTTATTAAATTCAAAAACCTATAACTGGATTGTGTTAAATAATTATGGTAAAAACCCAGCGCTAACGTCGATCATTCAATCAGGAGTGCAAAGTTTTCAAGTGAACGTTGCGGTTAATATTGCGGCTCCAAGTTTAACATCTCCATCACCGGGCGAACAAATTTCCAGTTATGATATTCTATTTGCATGGCAAGCAGTTGAGAATGCTAAATCCTATCAATTTGAACTATTTGAAATCATTTACGAAAATGGTTCAACCTCTACCTTTCCGGTTTGGCAAGCTGTAACATCTGCAACAAATTTAGCTGTGCCAGCTCGTTTTCTCTTAAAGAATGAGTATTATCAATGGCATGTTATTGCTCTTGACTACACCGGGAAGGGTAAGGTTAGTGAAAAACGAGGTTTTATTTATTCAGTCCCTACTGGCCATCTTACGATAAGAACTATGACACAAACTGGCTATAGCTTGCCGCGCGTTAATATTCGCGTCAAACCAATACAGGGAACCGCTGAAAACACAGATTATATTTCTGCAAGCAATGGCTCGTTAAATCTTAAGGTTCAACCAGGGGAATATCAAATTGTTGCTTCCAAATACGGTTTTAGAGATACGTTGATTACCTGCGAAGTTGATGTTAATGATACCACTATTATTGCTTTGCCCATGAATATCGTTTCGCGATCAGTTTCCGGCAAGGTAGTTGAGACAACAGGTAATCGTGTGAGCAATGCACAAATTCATGCTATCAATCTTTTAGATCAACGACACAAAACAATGACAACCGATTATGCCGGTAATTTTCAATTTGTGCTTCCTGCTGCAAAATATTTTCTTTATGCTACAAAATCAGGCTACCAAAGCATTGACACATTGCTGGTAGATTTGATTGTTCAATCTCAAATCAACTTATCATCAGCTTTGAAGCTGGAAAAATTTACCAGTAAAATTTTCGGCAAAGTAGTGGATGAAGCTGCCAGACCCGTATTCGGCGCCCTGGTCCAGTCAGAACAGAACAAAACAAAAAATGTAGTGCAGACAAATATGAATGGAGCTTTTCAATTAAGCCTATCCAATGGAGAATGCAAGCTTCATGCTGAAAAGATTGGTTATGTACCGAGTGCCTTCCGAATCGTTAATCTTGAAAAAAACCAAATTATTACCCTGTCGCCAGATTTAGTTTTAAATTCCCAAGTTGCTATGCTCAGCGGAATGATTACCGATGGCAGTCGTGGATTAGATCAGGTTAAATTTCAGGCAATATCTTTAACAACCGGTAGCTTCTCAACCTTAAGCAATGCCAAGGGTTCATTTTCTTTGAGCCTGCCAACTGGTTTCTATGACTTAAATTTTCACCGTGCAGGGTATGTTGATCCGTTACCGCTTTACATTCGCGTTCAATCAAATCAGTTCATGAGCGATCTGATCATCAGAATGGAACCCGCGGTAGCATGGATTAGCGGTAAAATCACAGCAAATGGGGAACCATTATTTGATGCAATTATTAGCAATGGCATTGCCTTTGATACTTCCCGTATTAATGGCTTTTATAGCTTGCACTTGGCCTCAGGCGTCCATCAGCTATTTGTCACAAAAGCTGGCTTTTATCAGCCCCAAGAAAAAATAATTTCGCTGACAGCAGGCGAAATAAAATCTAATCAAGATATTGAAATGAATCCAGCCGGCGCCACTATCCGGGGAACAGTGCTCAGTAACGGTAAGCCCGTTGCTTATTCCACGCTGTTTGCCATTCAAGGGAGTGACACAACTTTAACCCGCTCATCAGAAAACGGTGAATTTCTTTTTGCCATTGCACCTGGAGTTTGGGATATTTACGCTCACAAGCAAGGATTTCAAAAAAATGGTATACAAAACCTAGCACTGCAACCAAACCAGTCGCTTCAAGGGATAGAAATTGTGTTAGTGGCCTGTGTGGGAACTGTGTCAGGAAGAATAAGCGATTCGCAAGGCGTCGGTGTGAAACAAGCTGTTATCGTATGCAACGAGCGGCAGGTCCAATCATTGTCAGATAACTCTGGCAATTATGAAGTAAACTTGTATCCTGGGAATGTATCCCTCACAGCTATAAAAGCTGGTCTTGCTCGTCAAACAAAAGCTATCAGTATTATCGAAAATCAGACCCAAACAGTTAATTTTACGTTGAGCAAACAAGCCAAAGTTTATGGTAATATTTTTGACACCACCAGACAACCCATCAACGGTGCTGAAGTGATTGCCATTCATGTTAGCGATAGTTTATCTGATTTTTCTGATTATACAGGTGAATATTTCATATTTCTGCCTGGTGGGCAATATATTCTGCAAGCAGATAAATTAGGCTATGCCAAAGTGCAGCAACAGCTCACCATTCAATCAGGACAAGCAATTGTGCAAAATTTTCAATTACCAACTAAACCTGAGGAGATCGCATCTTTATATGGCGTCATCACAGTTGATAACCAAAAGCCTTTGCAGGGCGCCATTGTAAAAGTTTCCGGCAAAACCTCAAAATCTACCGAAACAGATATGCAAGGAGTTTATCAATTTGAAAGGTTGGAAAGCGGGTTTCAATACAAAATCACTCCTTATCACAAAGCACATTTTTTCTTGCCAGAGTTTCGGAATTATGCTCCGCTTGTTGGAAATAGAGTTGATGAAAATTTTGTTGGGAGTTTATACGGTGATGTAAGCAATAATCAGGATGTCAATTCTTTTGATGGATCGCTCATTTTGCGAATTAAAGCGCGCAAAGATGTTTCCCCCTATTTTAGTCAGTTTCCCCGGGATTCATTAGCAGCAGATGTAAGTGGGAACAAACAATTGAGCTCATTTGATGCCTCACTCATTTTTCGTTATACAGTGGGTCTAATTTCCAGTTTTCCAGTTCAGCAAGGGTTCCAATATTTGCCCAAAGAACTACAAGCAAAAGAGCAAGCTGTTGCTATTTTCTATCGTCAAAAAATGGAAAACGAACATTTAAGCGTTACATTTTTTGTGGCGGCGAAGTTAGAATTTTATGCAGTTGATCTGAGTTTGCAATATGTAACAAATTATTGGGAACCAGTTTCCGTTAAATTGCCAGCGCCTTTAACATCGATGGTATCAGTTTGGAATTATCAAAGCAATAATTTGTATATTGCTGCAGCAGGTATGCAAAAAGTTGCTATCAGCGATTCTTTATTTACTATTATTTTTAAACTCACTCATCATCAAAAAGAAAATATACCAGTTTCACCAATTTTCTTATTGCGATATTTTGAAGCTGATGAAAATCCTGTACCCTTTGTGTTAAAAGTAAACAAAAATGTTCCAGAGCGATTTTTTGTTTCGCAGAACTATCCCAATCCGTTTAATGAAAATACGCTATTTAAAGTCTGGCTACCTGCAATAATAAATGATAATGCCAACAATAGGTTACAAATTGATATTTTCAACATTCTCGGTCAAAAAGTAAAGACAATAATCGATCGTCCAATGGAACCCGGATACTACTCCTTTCAGTGGCGTGGTGATTCTGAAAAGAATATTTATCTGGCAAGTGGAATTTATTTGTTACAAGTAAACTATGGTCATTTTCAAGAAAACAAAAAATTGATTATGGTGAGGTAATTTAGCCGGAAAATGAAAAAAATCCATTTCATATTACTATTAGTTTTATTTATGGTGCTGCTCTTTTTTGAATTGATCTTTGGGCAAGCTCCAACAGCAACCATTCCTGATATTGATGGTGCTCCGGGAAAAGATGTCTACCTATACATTCAGGTTTCTGATTTGACTGGTTTGCATATTTATTCAGCAGATTTTTCCATTGCTTATGATGCAAATATCCTGCGGGCAACAGAGATAGCTAGTTCAGGAACAATTTCAGCCAGTTGGGGAAATCCAACTGTTAATTTCTCATCAGGATTGGTCATTGTCTCTTTAGCCGGAGTTGAGCCCCTTGCGGGTAGTGGCAGCTTCATTCGAATTCAATTTCATATTTCCGAAACGGCTCAGATAGATGAAACATCTCAGCTCATGTTCATCAATTTTAAGTTTAATGATGGACAACCTGCTGTTACTATTGAAAACGGCCTATTTACGGTCAAAGGTGATCAATCTCCACCAATAATTACAGCCGGTCCAACTGTCATAGCAAGAGACTATCACAATGTAAAAATAAAGTTTTCCACGGATGAGCCATCAAAAGTGTTGTTACTTTATGGTGAAACTACTTTTTATGGACTGGAGGTTGCGGATACAAATTTGAGCTTATCACACACTATTGATATAACTAACTTACGCGAGACAACGTTGTACCACTATCAAATTCAACTGATAGACTCATTGAATAATGGACCAGCGATTTTTTCAGGCCTTACTTTTCGTAGCAAAGATGTAACTTTATCACTGCCAAATTTTGTCGCTGATCCTGGTGTAGACGTGACTATTCCCGTCAATGTACCTGATTTGGCTGGTTTAAATGTGACAAAGCTTTCAGTTGATATATTATTCAATGGTTCACAACTGCAGATTCTGGGCATAAATACTGCCAATACGGTTCTTTCTGATTGGTCTGAGCCCCAGGTCTATATTTCTGCTAACCAACTAAATTTGCGAGCAGAACATACGCACGCTCTTCATGGGCGAAATGTTCTTTTTTACATTGAGGGCAAAATTCCATCCTCTGCCTATTTAAATCATACGTCGGAATTAACCTTTGCTAACGTTTCGCTGAATGATGGAGCGATAAAGCTGATTCTTAATAATGGCTCATTAACCGTCAGAGACAGGATGCCGCCAATAATCATTTCAGGGCCACATATTGCAGATATCCGAAGCAATTCAGCAGTGGTGCGTTGGCAAACCAATGAACAGGCGACAAGCATAATCGAATATGGGGAAACGACTGCTTATTCATTTCATCGCCAGAAAGAGATCTTTACCACAGATCACGAATTTAAATTAACCAATCTAAAACCAACCACAACTTATCATTTTCATGTTGGCGGAAAAGATAGAAGCAATAATGGTCCCCAATGGAGCGATGATGCGATATTTCAAACTACCCACTCAGCTGTCACCGTGGGCTTACCTGATATTGCTGTACCTGCAAATACGATTTTTTGGCTACCATTGAAAACTTCAGAAATAACTGATTTCTATGTGCAAAAATGGGAAGCTATCATCGCTTATGATAGTCACATTTTGAAATATGTGGATTTTGATCAAACAAAGACTCTGACTGAAGATTGGACTTCCATGCAAGTGATAAATTATAATGGTTTTTTGCATATTAAGGCAATTGGCTCAATCCCTTTGCAAGGGGCAGGGACGCTGGTCGAGATTGGTTTTCAAAGCAAAGATTTAACAGCCGCAACAAAGCAAACTGAAGTTGCCCTGGTCAATTTTGTTTATGATGAGGGTTATCCCGCGGTATCTATTTTCCAGGCTCGTGTGACTATTATGGGAGAGGCTGATCAACAGCCACCTAACATTATGTGGGGTCCATTTGTTGATAATATTACTAACACTTCTGCCAGAATTTTTTGGCAAACAGATGAATTAGCCAGTGCAATCGTACAATATGACACGACCACTAACTACGAAAAAAGCAAAAGTTCAACCAAATTGGATAGTTTACATCAGCTTGTAATTACTGAATTAAAACCAGAGACTAAGTACCATTATCGGGTACATAATCGAGATGCAGCCGGCAACATCTCTCAATTTACGCCTGATAGCACTTTTTCCACTTTAGCTGGAAACAGTGTTCTGGTATCTATTCCAATAGTTACTGCCTCTGCAGGACAACTCATCGAAGTTCCAATTCAGGTGGGAAATATTTCCGGATTGGGTATTTATTCCAGTGATATCGAAATTGTATATGATGAAACCAAACTCACTGCTGTGGATGTTACCAATAATGGTTGTTTAACATCTGTATGGGGTGAACCGGTTTATACTTCTTTTCCCGGAATGTCCGTGATTGCCATGGCTGGACTTGAAGCATTACAGGGAAGTGGCTTACTGGTTAAAGTTAAATTCCAGGTTTCTCCTGCTGTGCAAGCAGGAGAGCTATTAATTATTCGAATCAGCGCTTTTGTCTTTAATGAAGGGAATCCTTTAGCAACGCTGAAATATGGAGCAGTAAGCATAGCCGACTTTCAACCTCCGGAATTAATTTCAGGGCCTTATGTTTTAGACATTAGTCCCACATCGGTGCTTATTACCTGGCAGACCAATGAACCGGCTGACTCCCGTCTAAATTATGGAATTTCTTCTGCTAATGAAAGACAAATAATTGATGAATCTTTTCAATATTTTCACGCAATACTAGTTGAAGATTTGCAGCCTGCGACTACTTATCAATATCAAATTGCTTCAACGGACACAGCTGGAAATAATTGGATTTCTGATCAAGTTCTTCAATTCACTACTCAAGCGATTGAGACAACTACATTTCAAATCGCCAATTATCAGACTGATCGCGGGCAAAATTTTTGGTTACCGGTAACGGTTACTGGTATTAATTCGCGATTCATTTTTTCTTTAGATTTTGATCTTATTTTTAATGATACCCTTTTAGTATACCAAGATTTTAATCTCATCTTCTCACCAAATGTTAATGATTGGAACATTTATTCAGAAAAGAGAGCTGAGGGCAAAATTCATTTTCATCTTTATGGGGAACAACCAATCGCTCGCGACGGAGAGGTTTTTAGCTTTTTATTTTCAACAACTCAAGCCCGTTACGGATCGACAAGTCCCGTCGAAATGCAAAATATCTCGGTCAATGGCGACACCAGCAATATCGTCGTGGTTAATGGCATATTTCATTTAATTGATCTAACTCCCCCATCTTTTTTAACGCAGCCAGTAGTCAGTCAAATTCGCGAAACCTCGGCCAATATTTCCTGGCAGACAGACGAGTTAACAAACGCTTTGTTAGCCTATGGTAGCCATGCTGCTCTCGAAGATACAGTGGTCATTGAAACCGCCTCGTTTGATACAAATTACACCATTACTGGCTTGCAGCCTGTAACATCCTATCAATTCAATGTCGGGATAACGGACACCAGCGGTAATGGCCCGGTGTGGAGCAATGTAACTCAGTTTAGCACTACAACAGGTGATGAAATTGATGTTATCATACCTGATACTACCGTAGCGATCGGGGACACCATTTTACTGCCGATTAAAATTAGCTCACCTGTTCAAGTTCCCATTTCCAAATATAGTTTTAAGTTAGTTTATAATAGAAAAAAATTAGAGTTTTTAGAAGCTGTTCAAACAGCTAGTTTAACTGAGAACTGGCAACCAGCGTTATTTGCATTGGCGGATGATTCACTAATCTTAATTCATTCATCAAACGATAACATTGCCCAGATTGGAGTTCTGCTATTTTTAAAGTTTATTATCACTCCAAATGCTATTCACAATGAAACATGCTGGCTATGGTTTCAGTATTTCACCTTAAATGATGGCGTACCGCCAGCAGCGATTAATAATGGATCATTACATTTTATCGACCAATCAGCTCCTGTTTTTCGCGAGCCTCCTGCCGCAATCGAAGTGGGCTGGAAATCGGCAACTATCAAGGTCTGGTCGAATGAAGCATGCACTGCAAAAATTGCATACGGAACGACTTCGGCGTTAGGAACAGAGATTATAATTACTGAATTAGACACACTTCATGAAATAAAATTGCAGAACTTGCAGCCCAATCAATGTTATTATTACCAAATAGCAATCAAGGATTCATTGAATAATGGGCCCACCATAAGCGCCGTTCAAACATTTTGCACTCAAGAAGCAATCATCAATATTTTCCTTCCGGACTCTAACATTGCAATTAATTCAGATTTTTTGCTACCGGTCAAAGTATCTGAAATCACTGATTTTGAAGTTACCCATTATAAAATTGAATTTCATTTTAATCGTCGCTTTTTATCGGTTCGGGGAGTAATTGTTGAAAACAGTCTTTCATTTCAATGGGGAAGCGGGAATTTTTTTAGTGACAGCAGCAATATAGTTTTTGAACACTCTGGGGTTGAGCCGTTACAAGGCGAAGGTATATTATTTTACTTGAAATTCCACTTATCCACGGAATCACCAATTGGAGATAGCACTGAAATTTATATCAATGATGCAATTTTTCAAAATGGGACAATTCCAGTAAGAACAACCAATGGAACGATATATTTTTGTGAACAAACAATCCCCGAGGTTCAGGTGAGTTTACCTGATACTACTGTCTATCAAAATTCAGAATTCCATATTGGCTTGTATGTTTCCGATGTCAGTGGACTAAATGTATTATCCTATTCATTTATTATGCAATTCAATAGAGAAATTCTACAATTAAACGACATCTCCATTAATAATACAATCAGCAATATCTGGCAAAAGCCAACATTGGTTCAGATTGGTGATAGCTTGTTAATCAATCATTCCGGGGTTCAGGCGCTGAGCGGCTCTGGTTACTTGGTAAAATTTTTCTTTTCCACCAAAATCAATACAGCAACTGGACAAAAATCCGATCTGCTGCTGATTAATTTCAAGTTCAACCAGGGCAATCCTAGAGCGATAGTAAAAAATGGTTCAGTAACTGTTACTGCAGTCCCGCATTCAATTATCGGATATGCAAGAGAAAAACATTACCCTCAACCGCCAATTGCTCAGGTACAGGTTTATGCCCTCGATGCTAACAATCAAATGGTTAATCAAACAACTTCGGATATCACGGGATATTTCGAACTGTCTCAATTAGCTTGGGATCGTTCTTATAAAATTTGTGCATTGAAAAACGGCTATTCTCCCTCTGACACAATGCAAAATATTTTTCCTGGAGGTCAACCCCTTGAGTTGCTTTTATTGAAGCAAGATGGCATAATCAATGGACAACTTTTCGATATCGGCGCTAATCCAATTGCTCAAGCGCTCATTTCAGCCAATAATCAGCGCGGCAATTTCGGAACGGCAAATACCAACCAGAATGGCATATTTCGTATTGAAAATTTGGATCGCCGGTTTCCTTATCAGCTTATGATTACTAAATATGGTTTTAGAAGTCTCCAACTCGAAAATATTTCCATTGAAAAAAATGATACGACCTTAACAGTTTTTTTGGAATGGCATCATGGAAAAATTTCAGGCAAAACAACTGATGTTCAAAACCAGGGACTAGCTGATGTTTTAACCAAATTGTATTATCAAACCACAGGTTCATTGGTTACTGAAAAGATAACAGATAGCAATGGCAATTTTCAATTTGACAGTTTACAGGCAAATTCATATTTTATTACCGCTCAGAAACCAGGCTTCCTGAGCTCGCCCCGACAGCAGCTGGTTAATTTAGCGCCGGGTGAAGAAAAAAGCATAAATTTTTCATTAAGGAAGTATGTATTAACCTCACTTCAAATTGTCGGCGAATCTTTTTCCATTCCCAACGATACACCGACTCATTTCTCTTATACGGCTCTATCTGAGGACGGCGAATCAATCGATCAGCTAAACGACATTAGTTGGCATTTAGCTCCGAAAGTAACCGGAACAGTAATCGATGGTTCTGTGTATCCGGACAGCCAATATATTGGCTCAGCTGAGCTGATTTTAAGTCACAATAATTCCACAATTAGCGACACTGCCCGGTTACTAATTTACGCAAATATTCACCCGGATAGATCTTACCATTTGTACGATAATCAGCGCATGGAATTGAAAATTCCAGTTGGAAGTGTGGAAACAAGTTTTCAATTAAAATTTGATCTTTCTCAACCGCAGTCGATTAAAGGGTCCACTCGTTCCCATATTGTTGTGGGACAGGGTTATGATTTTAAACCTGATGCTATTGTCTTTGCAAATTCTATCTCATTGTCTTTACCTGTACCGTCTGTTCATCAGGGACAAAAATTAAAAATTGGACAATGGAATCCTGAACGGGCAGAATGGAACATATTAGCCAACAGTCAGGCTGTAGGTGTTGAACAAATTGAAGCGCTGGTGAATCATTTCTCTTTGTTTGCATTGTTAATGCCATCTCAGCCGTTGGGAGCTCATGATATAAAATTTACTCCAAATCCCTTCTCCCCAATTATCGACTCAGACGGTGATGGTTATGTTGGAGTTGATATTAGTTTTTATCTGACTTCTCAAACCATCCGGCAACCATTTGTATCTATCAACATTTATTCTTTGTTGGGTGAGTTAGTGCGCAGTTTAATTACAAACAAGCCGTTGGACAAAGGTAAGATTTATTCCTTTCGTTGGGATGGAAAGACTGATTCAGATCAGTTGGCAAGAAATGGAAGGTACTTTGTTCAAATTGAAGTAAAGGATCAGAAAGAAGTCAAAACTTATTTAAAACAAGTTGTGATGGTAAAATGAAAAATCATAGAACAAGTCGCTTTTTCTTATATATGATTGCAATCATTGGTATTATCACTTATGACATTTACAGCCAGGACCTTGCAAATTTTAGCGCGTCGTTTGTTGACATCGGCTTTGGAGCACGTCCGCTGGGAATGGGCCAGGCTTATACAGCGTTAACCGCTGACGCCAATGGTGTGCTCTGGAATCCGGCCGGTATTTCTGAAGTAGAACGTTTTGAAGGAACATTTTGCCACACCAAACTTTTTAATATCGTACCTTACAGTTTCGCTTCTTTGGTATACTCATTTTCTCCCCGTTTGTCTTTAGGCGAAGGCGTCATTATTTCTGGAGATGATCTGCTACGAGAATTATCAATAATCTCCTGTTTGGCGACAAGTTTTTATGTTCATGGCTATAAGTTGAATCTCGGCTTAAACCTAAATTTGCATTCTGCGAGCTATGGTAAAAATGATGACTCTCATTCCAATGTCCACGGTGATGCGTTTGGTTATTCACTTGGATTTGGTTTGCAGCTATATCTAACTGAAAAAATCATTTTCGCCAGCAATTTTAAAAATATAATCAATCGCATTAGCTGGAACTCTTCAACGATGGGAAAATATGATGAGGGTTTACCAGGAAGATTAATTTTTGGTGTTGGATTTAAAAATTTCAATCAACTCAATTTTGCTCTGGATTTTCACAAATCATTGTATCGAGAAATTGAAGACAAATTTTTTCTTGGTGCGGAATACATTTTTTTTGATAAATTATTTCTCCGTTCCGGTACCGGAACATCGATCAATCAATCACAACCATTATTTTACTCAGTTGGCTTTGGTTTAAGCCATCAGTTTAATCCCCGGTTTCGCTTCCAATTAGATGGAGCCTATATTATTGATCCACTTGCTAACATGATTCGGCTATCAATTTTAGTTGGTATGAAATAAACTGATGTTATTTTAAGAATGATCTCTTTCTAACATGCCAACTTTTCTGTGGATAGGTTCTTTTGATCGTAAGCGATCACATGGATAAATAATTCTCACGCAAAGACGCGAAGCCGCAAAAGTAACGCAGAGAAAAACAGAGAAATATTTCTTATTCTTCTAAACCAAGAACTATCCGCTCAATACCACCCTTCATAACTGGTACATTGAAGTTCAACAGAAGCCACAGCTTAGTTTTAGTCCGCCAGCTGGCGTATAAGTTAAATCTTGTTTTTTACTATTCAGCATAGAGCTGTCATTCCTGCGGATGCAGGAATCCCCTCAGATATCTATTTTAACTAAATCATTGTATAAGTCTTTCCATTCTGGATTCATGTCTCGAATGACATTTTCCTTATACTCCCGCTTCCATTTTTTCATTCTTTTTTCCTGAGTTATGGCGGCTGTTACATCATTTGTTTGTTGAAACCACACGAGCTTATGGCAATTGTATTTTTTTGTAAATCCCTCGATCAAATTCTTTTTATGTTCATACACACGTCTAATAAGGTTGTTTGTAACTCCGATGTAAAGTACATTGTTATGCTTGTTTGC
>DSAU01000295.1 GCA_011046315.1 bacterium | reverse complement strand
GGATAATTATTAGTTAATTTGACCTCATTCAAAAAGCTATTGTCTTTTGCTAATATCACTTCCGTAGTTAATTTTATATTTATATCATCATTCAAAAGAAATCTCTTTAAATCGATAACAGTTTTGTTTTTAATAGGTTGACTATTTTCAAAATATAATTTTAATAGTACTCCCTCGTCATTCAATGGATCGATTGTGTACATTGAGATTAATAACCGATTATTAAGCCTATTATGAATAATTTGAAAATTTTTAGACAGGTCTGTTTTTTCAATTTTAGTAAAGTTTAATATTTCTGAATCATAAACAATTTCGATATCAGAAGAGAAAATCTCTTGTCCTGATTCAACAAATAATGATATAATTAACTGTTTATTTTCATAGTTATATTTTACATAATTTTTATGTTGTTTTGATGGCACTATGTTGTTTTTTAACAACCCCGGTGATGTCCAGCCACCGTGAACATCTCCAATAATAATACCTACATAATTTTGGTCGAATTCATTTGAAGTAATATTTTGAAAGCTTCGTTTTTCAGGGGAGAAAAACCATTCACTTACATAAGAAGTGGTTGAAATTGGTGGTAATCCAACAACATACCGAGCAATTAGTGTGGCGTCAAATATTAAGATTTCTCCATCTCTATCAACATCAGCAGCAATTTGTTGATAATTATTCAGTTCTACTAAACCTAAAGCATGTCGCGCTGTTAACACGGCATCATAAGAGGTAATATCGAATGGCTCTATATCTTCGCCTTTAGATTTAGAAATGGAAAGACAAAAGCTTTTTTCAGCTTCGATAGAAAAATTAAAACTTCCATTCATATCAGTTATTTCATTTTGATTTATATCTCCTGTAATAATAAGACTAGCATTTCCAATAGGTTGAAAATTGGAATAATAGAGCACTTCCCCTGTTACTGAATATTGTTTTGGTAAGATGTTTACATGATGATAATCAGACCAACTTGACACAATACTTGTGTGTATTTTACATCGTGCACGCGTCTGAATTTTATATGTTCCTGTGTGTTGATATGAATGATTTTTGTTTTCTATGCCCCAACTAGAATTGTTCCCATCACCCCATTTGAATTGGTATTCTACAGAATGGCCATAGCTGGAAACTGATCCTCCTGTGCTAAAATTTAAGCTTTCTCCAATTTCTCCATGTGAGGGACCTGAGAGACTATTGGGAACAGTTACAGTTTCTTCGTAGTAAGGTTTGTTTTGATTAGCTCCCATGTTTTTTCCATGTTTGCCAGTACCGATACAGGGTGAATTTGATTTAAGTCGAAAGTCCATTCCTTCACGGTTCACAAACATTGGCTCTTTATTATCAAAATCGCCATAAATGTTAGTTGGATGAGAGAATGGAGAACCCCATCTAGAATCATAATCCCAAATTTCTCCAATAAATGAGTAATCTATACAGGCTCTTGCATAAGACCATACATCACATCCTTTTGGTCGATTAGAAAACCTTTCGTGATTATTAAACTTGTTTCCATCAATTATATTGCTGTGAAAGTATCCTAATATAATTTTAGGACGCATAGGAATTTCAAGTCCCCATCCTACATTATCTACTATAGTGTTATATCTAACCGATGAACGAGACTGATTAATTTCGACACCGCCTGCGCAGCTTGAACCAGTATTTCCAACAATAATATTGTATTCAATTAATACATATCCTGGGTTGTTTTGATCTCCATCAACATAAATTCCTCCACCCCACCCGGCAAAATTATTAATGATGAAATTATTTCGCACCTCACCATTGGCTCTATAAAACAATATACCGCCTCCCCTGTTTTTTAACACATCTCCAGATCCTTCTGGTACATATCCATTCTTTATTGTAAAACCGTCTATCGTATTCGAACCATAACAAATAATCACTCTATTGCGATTTTTTCCATCTATAATTGTTTTATTTGTATTAAAATTTCGTTGATTTAATGAAGTCTCATTTCCTTGAAATCCTCCATAGATGCCAATATTACCTCGCATAACAAGATTCTCTTGATATGTACCCTTAGCGACCCATACTTGAGCATTTTTAGGTTTTGCTTTATCTATTCCTTTTTGCAAGCTATTAAAGGCATCGTTCCAAGAGTTTCCATTATTTGAACCTGTTGCGTTTATATTTACATAAACTACAGTCTCGTTTGTTAAATTGTAATTTTGGCTTTGACAAGGCTGGATTGTAATAAATGCAGATAAAAGATAGATAGTAATAAGCAGAGAGGTGTTGATTTTTTTTCGCATTATTCTTTAATCCTTTTAAAATTGTTGATTGGTGAAATTTTGATTTTAAAAATCAACAGCGATCGCAACATACTAAAGCGGTCAATAAAAATGACGCATATCAGGAATTGTTGTTCGAGATTATTGATCAGCCGTCGCCAAAAACAATTTTGTTTGAGATTCCGTCAATTGCTGTGGATGAAATCCATCACAACTACACAGCGGGCGGACGGAAGCCGAAAAATTTTTATGCTTTAGTCAAAGCATTTTTGGGTGTTAGCTACATGGGGCTGAAAAACACTGCCGATGTCGTCCATTCCCAACTTATTAATAATCCATCATTTGCTCGTAAATGTGGTTTTAACTATATTATTGATGTTGAAAGAAAACTTTCTCAACACAACATCCCCTCGCTGCGCAAGCTTCAACAATTTGATCAGATCATGAATTTGTACGGTATTTGGGATAAAATGAAATGGAAAATAGTAAGCCAAAACCTGACCGATGGCACGGTGGAAATCGAGCCGGATTTAACCTTTGATCCTTCCCATGTTGAAGCCAATAGCAGTTTTACAGTGGCACAAACCGACACAGACAGCGGCAAAAAGGTCAAAAAAGCTGTGGGCAAATTGTCGAAACGCTGTGGTTGTACTGACAAAAATAATTGTCCACATGATTGGGAAGTTACCGACCATGGCTGTGGCGTAGTTGTCAAATCGTCATCTGAAAAGTACTGGGCTCATAAAGCATCATTTGTTGGTTTTCCCAAATCTCATGTGCCGATTGATGCAGCTGCGCTCAATTACGCTGCCACCAATGATGGTCAAACCTTAATCCCGCATTTGCAGCGGTTGCAACAGCACGTTCCCTTTGTGATCGAGAAAATCGATCGCGTGATTGCTGATGGCCCATTTAATACTGCAGCTAATAAAAATTTTGTGAAAGAAAAAATCGGCGCCATCCTTTATTCGCCCATCAATGCTAAGAATATCAATGTTCCATCGGCAAAGACTATCAAAGGTATTGATCATTTTACAAAGAACGGTGTCCCTATTTGCGATGCAGGATTGCCCTTAGAGATGAAGGGTCGGGAATTGACCAAGCAGCGATATATCTGGTGCCCGCCCCTTAGCGAGAGTAAAAACAAGACATTAGTCGCTTGTTCACACTGTCTGTTGAAAAAACATTGTTGCCCCAATAGTATGGGACGTACGCTGCGAACCAATGCTAGTGATTTCCCGCAGATAGATTGGGACAATCCCCAGCATTTACCCGGTTGGAAAAAGCAATATCGCAAACGAACCGCTATTGAGCGGATGATAAAAATCATTAAGCTCGACTATTGTGTCGAATATTTTAATAAACGTGACAGCCTGAATTTTCAAGGGCATCTGGATAAAGCCATGCTTGCCTTGCATATTCTGCTGTCTATGTAATAACTAATAACAATTTAATATTAAATGACATATGGAGAAGTGTGTCTCAACATGATTATTTTAACAATTTAAAATCGTTTTAATATTTTCTTTTCTATTTTTTAGAATTGTTTCAAAATTTTTTCAAAATTTTGACCAGCCAGAACCTCATTTTGGGGTCTGATTTAATTTATGCGCTGGCTTTTTATTATAAAGCGCCAAATCATTGAGCCGATGCGGCAGGGTAAACACAATGTGATAGTATGGTACCGGCAATAATTCTTTGAGCTTGGATGCGACCCACTTTCGTCTGGCAATACCCTGGCATTTGGGGCAATGTCGGTTATGGCAGGAATTATAAGCTGGTTGTCTATATTCACAGTGGGTACAGATTTCAATATGACCACCACAAGAAACCGTACGGCAGATTTGAATATCATAAAGAATTTTTTCCTGCCATTTTGAAAGACGATGTCTTTTCCGAAATAGGGGTAGATATCGTTTAAGAATATCAGCCAGTTCATATTTGGGTCTATTACCAACAGATCGAGAGGTATGTTCTAAACATATGGACATGTCAATTGATATTATAAAGTAATGTAATCAAATTGTATAAGATGATTATTTATATAGACTTGTAAGTTATTACTTCGTGCAACATAATAATGAATTAGTCTCATATGCTACTATAGACGACATATCGAGTCGCATAACATAAATTTTCTTATTTTGTGTAAATAGTTTTAAAAACTATAATTATCTTCTATTTTTGAGAAAAATTTAATTATGTTATGCGACTCGTATAACAAAATTATAAAGAATCAACCGGGCTGCGAATTCCTTTGCCGCCTTTGTTTAAGACATGCGTATATATCATTGTTGTGTTGAGATTTTTATGTCCTTACAATTCCTGAATCGTTCTAATATCGTAGCCATCTTCGAGTAAGTGCGTCGCAAATGAGTGTCTTAAAGTATGACATCCAATATGTTTTGTTATGCCTGCCTTTAATTTTGCTTGACGAATGGCTCTTTGTATCATCCATTCTCCTTGATGATGACGTCTTTTAATTCCGCTTTGGGGGTCTCGTGAAATGTTTGGCGCTGGAAAAACCCATTGCCAGTTAAAAGAATACGCAGCTTTGGGATATTTCTTTCCTAATGCGTATGGCAATGCAACGCTGCCGTATCCAATGTCTAAATCCCTTTGGTGTAATTTTTTCACTTTCAAAATATGATTCTTCAAAGAATTTAAGAGGAATTCTGGTAAAATAGTAGCTCTGTCTTTTGCACCTTTAGCGTCATGAACTGTAATCTGTTTATACCCAAAATCAATATCCTGGATTCTTAATTGTAAACATTCCCTTAACCGGAGACCTGAACCATAAATAAGACATGCCATCAGATGTGAAACTCCGCACAACTGCTCAAATAGTTTTTTAACCTCAGCTTTTGTTAATACGACAGGTAGTCTTTTAGGTTTTTTAGCCCATGTGAATTTTAAATCTCCAATTTCTTTTTTGATAATGTTTTTATAAAGAAATATTATCGCGCATAAAGCCTGGTTTTGAGTTGAAGCTGCAACATTTTCTTTGACGGCTAAATAAGTAATGAATTCATTTATTTCTTTTTCACCCATCTCTTTTGGATGTCGTTTGTTATGGTGTAAAATGAATCTCCGTATCCAGTAGAGGTATGACTTTCCTGTTCGGTAGCTATAGTGTTTGGTGCGAATTGCCGCTCGAACCTGATCCAGCAGTTTCGGCTGTTTTACAATCTCAGCAATTTGGGAAACTTGAGACATGACCACTCCATCATTTCAACAAATGATGTATCCCTTTCGGCTCAGTGGTAGAATAAGATTGTGTGGGATTTAATTGTATTTGTAGTTGAATAATAAAAAATATTTGCGATAATGTCAAGCACTTTTTTAAAATATATGCAAAATATCTATTCGATCAAGGTCGCTGGTTTGAAGTGATTTTTGAACTTTTTTTGGCTGTATTGGTTCTCCTTAGCCCCGGTGTCAGACAACAGCCAGCAATTCTAAATTTACGCTCCATCGTTTCTTTTTTTCTTAACTGTGCATAGCCTGGATGATTACTTCAGGGTTCGCTCACATTCATGGGTGCGCAGAGGCAGTTCATAACTTTGCTGCGTACCGTACACAGTGATGTTCGTTGATGTTCATTTAATCGTCGGAAAAATCAACCGGCATCCAGTCGATCACGCTGCCCCCGCTTTTAGGGAAGTACGGACTTACAAGCAAGTTATGGTTATCTTCCCATATAACCCGAAAATCACCAACCCGGAACTTCTTGCCCTCATGTAGATCGTAAAGCTCCTCGTCCAGTGCGGGTACCGGTTCAAAGATATAAAGAGCGGCAAGCACCTCTGCCTTCTTTTCCTCCGGGATGATGTACTCTTCGACTACGCCGCCTTGTACCTTCAAAGGGCGCGTCGGATACGGCAGCTTATCTTCAGCAGGTTCTAACGGTTCGATCATTGTTCCTCCGTTTTTAGTTTTCGCACGTTACCCATAAAACGCGAACTTAGAGTTACGCGCAATTAATTCCCAGTAAAAAATTAGTTGAAGTTTAAGGAAACCACTGTGCGGATCAGGCGGGCAATAAGCCGTCGCCTGCCTCCGGCTTGTTGTGCGCTGTGTCCGGTTGAAAAATCGTGCTCACTTTGCTGCCCTGGGCTTGTTGCCATAGGCATTGTTCTCGACCCTGGTCTTTGCGGAGGCTCGCACGGCCTCTTCGGGTTCTCGGTGTTTAAAGAACCAGTTGTGGTATATCTTGCATTTATCCTGGGGCACTCCGCGAATCACTACAGGTGTCTCTGGAGCCCGGAATGTATTGTTGTAAATCTCGATCGATGTTCCCGCGATGTTCGTACCATCCTTGGGATCACGCCCACCGTGCATGTCGAAGCAATGGCTCAGCGACACCCCGAGTTCAATATTGTGCCGGGCCACGTATCCGCTCCCGGGGTGTCCGGTGCCTGCGATTGAATGTCGGTTCCAATCGAACAGGTTGTACTCGATCAGAGCATTCGCCGTGTTCAGACTCACGCCGTAACCCAGGCCGTTGTACTGGCAATGGTGTATAAAGTTGTGGTGGATATGATGACCATCCCCTTTGATGAGATGGATTCCGGCATGTCCAAAGGCTGATATCTCGCAGTTATCCACCTGCAGATGGGGATGCTCAGTGGTGATACCCCTTGAAATGGGAAACTTGTAGTAGTAGTCATGCCCGCCGCCCCCATAACTAAAAGCCCGCCGATGATGGTCGAGATAGCGTTTGGGATTCGGACCACGGATACGCAGACCGGTGATGCGCACGTTGGGGCCAGCAGCGCGGATCATGACCGGGGTTTTCAGTGCATCGCTGGAGAGCAACGCGCCTTTGGATTTTCTGTATCCACGATCCCCGGCCAAAGTAACGCCTTCGGGGACTTCAAGTACCAGTTGTTCAATGTAGATGCGGGCGGTCAGGTCAATTTCAGTATTTCCGGGGATGAAAACGACCTGCCCCTGTTTCGCTTTCGAGAGCGCGTCTAACAGGGCATCCAGATCGTTCACAATATAGTCGCCCTTGGTGATGGCGCTCGCATAGCCATTTCCCCCGCCAATCGGCCCGCGTTCGTCAGCTTTCGCACCGTATACCACGTTACCGATCTCAACGAATGTAAGTTCATCAGCAGCGAAACAGTTTTGTGCAATCCAGAACAAGGCAATTGTGGTTAAACATAATCTCTTCATGTCAACCTCCTGGCGTCTAAAATATTAATGGACTGCTCATTTTTTGTATTTTTTTTGTCTAAATTTTGGTAACTGTGGTAATTATAAAAAATTTGTCGTTTTTATAGAAGGTGGAGTGCGGCTCCTTTATGCGCCGCTTCCCGCTGAAGCGGGACATTAAGGGATTCCACTCCGAAATTACAACAACTTAAATCGCTCTATTACTACGCTGTGATTAGTTAATATTTTGTATAAACAGCCGCCCATAGCTGATCCATTAGTGTAAGTTTTATCTTGAGCAAGTTTTCCCTGTCAGAACCAGCCATCGTCGCCTCTGATCAGTGATAATATTGAAGCAATGAATTGCAGTCAAAAATATAGTTGAATCTGTTTAAAAAGTCAAGCCATAAATTCTGCCGTCGGTAATATCTCAGTCATAGGTGGAGACGTAGACTGATGCCATCGCTTGATAACAAGACTATTTGACAGATGATAAGCTTTTTAAATAAAGCCATCTATTTTTAATGTTTTTTCCAATCAAAGCGATGGCATCAGTTTCTATTTCCGCCAGCAAATGAGGTCGTACTGCCATCGCAAATAATTTATTGTTTTCAAAAAAATGCTTTGTGCAAGCGCGGAGATTGCTGCAATTATAACCAAACCTTAATCGTGATGATGCGGTTCGCTGGTAGTTTTAATCGGATTAAGTTGTCTTCAACCGGAATTTGATCGCCGACATTTTCCAGAATATCCGATATGACGGCGCGTTTAACGCTGGTGTGAAAACGAATTTCAGCCGTTGTCTGCTTGCCGCAATATTCAAACAGCCGCAGCACCCAGGCGTTCACATTGTCGGTCGACTTTTTTGGGTTAAAAACTGGATCAGCTTCGGCTATTTTCACTGTGTGCAAAATGACATTTTCCGGTTCCACTGATACGAACGAATGCGATGGTGGAAGATGTCCTTGGTTCGGGTTAACCAGTTTCGCGATCAATGGATAATTATATTCATATCCCTTGCGCATGGCGCCGGCAGATTCCCAATTACCCTGGTGCGGAAATAGGGCGTAATCGATGGAATGCTTTCCCATGTCAGCCATCGGGTCGGGCCATTTTGGTGAGCGCAGTAAGCTCAAACGCATCACATTGCCGGTGACATCGCCGCCATACTTTGCACAGTTGAGCAGGCTGATTCCGAATTGCTGACTGGCGTCACTCAAATCAGCCCATTTTTGCTGGCTGACTTCGAAGCGCGCCTTTTCCCAGTCAGTGTTTCGGTTGGTGGGCCGGTAGATTGTCCCGAAAGGTATTTCAAAGCAAGCGGCGTCATTGTGCGCCGCGGTTTCAAAGGCAACTTTTAACATCACCCGCTCCTCCCACCAGTCCGCCTGAGTGACAAAGTCGATGCGATCAATCCCGTCATACAAAATAATGTCTTGAACGAAATAGCTATTCGGATTGTTGGGTGTGGGATAGCTTTTGATTTCGCCCGGTTTTAAGAAATCGTGTTTCACTCGAAGCGCCGCGCGCACCGGACCGGACTCGACCAGTTCAACGCCGCGAAATACAGTGGGAAATCGCTCACCAAGGCAAATGTTCCACGCATCCCAGGCGTCGGGGGTGTCCTGAAATAGTTGCAATTCGTTGCCGAAGCCGGCAAGATATTCACGGCCGGACCGGCGGTCGGTTATTGATTTCAGCCAGCCGGTTTCAGGATCAATCGAAAGATGGAAAAATTGATTCTGAATTTCATTGTTCTCAGCTTTGAGCGACGTTGTTGCAGGGGCGTTTTTCTTCGGGTTGAGCTGATAAATTTTATAACCCGTGGCCGGTACATTTTGGGCAATGAACAGCAATTTGTGGTGGTACTTTCCAGCGGCGACAATTTGTGATGGGACGGGTTCGCCAGCCTCGGTTAGCACTGAAAGTTGTTTTTGGTCGTTGGGAAGCGTTAATTCCACCACATCGGTTCGCTGCCATGCTAATGGATTATAGATTAATATCGGGCGGGCGTTGTCTTTGACCCGGGTGTCGATCTGTTGCGCTAAATAGAGCAATGATTGGTTCAATTCATGTTCGGCGATTTCCAGACTGCTGCGGTACAGCTCGTCGGAGTCTTGGTAAACCGGATAAATACTTGATCCGGGAAGAATGTCATGAAACTGATTGAACATCACCCCGCGCCAGCCTTCGAAAAAATTCCACTTCGGATAGCGACGCCCCAATAGATTTGCGATTGACGCCAATTGTTCCGCATTGCCAAATTGAATTTCGGATTGGCGATTAAATTTTTTTGTGTTGGATTGGGTGGTGTAAGTTCCGCGATGATACTCAAGATAGAGCTCATCATTCCACACCGGCAGCTCTGTTAAATCGTGACTGCGGATCCAGCGGAGATAATCGGTCGCGGTATCATATTCGACGTTCGGATAAACATCCAGTTGCTTTAGTTTTCCGATGCGATTGATCATTTCAATGTCGGGGCCACCGCCGTGGTCACCCACACCGTAGAGCACCAGCATTTTTTTAAAGCCGGTATTGGCTTCAAACTGGCGCAGCCAATCCGCCAGCTCGAACGGATTTTTTATCTCATTAACGTAGCTGTTGGGAAAATAGGTGAGCAACCGGGCGCCATCGGGCGCTTCCCACCAGAAAAGCCGATAGGGGAACATGTTGGTGTCGTTCCAGCCAATTTTCTGGGTGATGAACGCATCAATTCCGGCGTCGCGGTAAAATTGCGGCATGTTCCAGTTGTATCCGAAAGAATCTGGATTCCAGCCGATTTTTACATCGACGCCGAACTTCTCTTTAAAATATTTTTTTCCGTACAAAAGTTGCCGCGCCCAGGATTCGCCGGAGATTAAATTGCAATCCGGCTCCACCCACATCCCGCCGACCAGCTCCCAGCGGCCATCGACAACTCGCTGTTTGATCCGCTGAAAAATTTCTGGAAACATGTCTTCGATCCACCAGTATAGATGCGCCTGACTCTGGGTGTAGGTAAAATCGGCCCGCGCCTCCATCATATCCAGCACCGAGCTAAAAGTATTTTTTGTTACGTTGATCGTCTCCAAGTAGCGCCAAAGCCAGGCGCAATCGATGTGCGCATTGGAATCAAAAATCAGGGTGAACTTTTTTGCAAAATTAGCGACCGGCTTGAGCCGATCTCGGGATTTTTGCAGCGAGCTTTCAAATTTAGCAAGATTCCCCTGCTCCAGGGCAGCAAGGTCGGTCAAACCGGCGGCGGCTTCAAGTGAGTCCATTAAATTAGACCGCAATTGCGGCGCTGTCCGGCTCAAATCGATCCCACTGTCCAGCTTGACCCTGCCGGTGCGCAAATAGGTGTCGCTGCTTAATAATTTTTGTCCCACCTTCAGGCTGGTGATGTAGTCCTGGATTTTGTCGGTTAGGGCTGCAATACGATCCCATTCCAGCTTGGCTTCCAGCAGTCGCATTGGTCCGCCGGTGTTAATGGCTTTAATAGCGACGTTAAAGATTTCACCGGACCGGGCGTTTTCCGTTAAGACAAATTCACCATCCCATTGAAACAGCCCCCGCTTTTCACTGTTAATCCAACAAATTCCAGCATCATCCACCGAAACCACCAGCTTGAGCTGACCGCCGTTAACCTTTTGTCCGGCAATCCGTTTCGGAATAACAATCGTCTTCCGCAACCATGCTGAATCTGGGTAAACCGATTCATGGATTGCCAGAGTTTTCCAGTGCTGATCATCGTATCCGGGCTTCCAGACGTCGGCAGCCATTTGCGGGCTATATTTCCAATGGTCAAAACGAACCGCTAATGTTTGTTCCAACTTTGCACAAACCCGGTCGACCTGTGACTGGTCGGTTGCTTTTACAAAATTAGCAACCGAAAAAATGATGCAGAGCAGCGTTAAAAAGCAAAAGTTCTTTTTCATTGCTATACCTGCTAAATTAATTTTTTAAACTGCAAAAACATGACTCTGCTGATAAAATGGAACATAATCATAATGGCGAAAAAGCTTAGTTGCCCGGGGTTACGATAGTTTCCGGCTCCACTAACATCACCAATGTCTCATGTTTTGCCTCAGTTTGATGTTCTGTTCCCTTGCTGACGACGTAGCCCTCGTTTTCGTGTAACACAACGTTACCGTTTTTGAAATGAATTGTTAACTTGCCCTTTAACACGATGAACAACTCATCTTCATCGTTGTGTTTGTGCCAATGATATTTACCCTTGATTTTAACGAGGCGTATTTTTACATTGTTGACCTGAAACAGATCCAACGGCGCCCAATAGTTTTTAATTAACGCCGCCATGTCAGAAAGCGAAACTTTTGCCATGAAAGACCTCCTGAATTATTCTTCTGCGATTTCATATTTTGTTAAAACGGGCAGTAAAACCGGATTCACATCGTACCAGGCGTTATCCCCGCTTCCGTACTCAGTAATGCTGTATTGGTTCAACAATCTGGTTAAACTCGTCGTGTCCGAGAATGTTTTCTGTTGGTGAATGAGCCGCAAATTTTTGATGTCAGACTCGTTTAATGCAATGCGATAGTTGGATCGAATTCGTTCGATGGCTTCATCCAGTACCTCTGCATCGATGTAGTTGATTTTTTCCCGTAATGCGATGATGCAACAATGGCGGATAATATTGATCAACTCGAACAGAATTCCGCCGCTTAATCGAATCACTCTATCGACGACCTCTGGATAAATGATATCTCTGTGGAGCCGATTATAAATGACTTCGCTCAGTTTTTGTCTGTCCTGATAATTAATATCACCTTCACGATTATAAGTTTGATAGTTTTGCAGATAATAGATTCCGGAAAAATTACGGTACATGCGCACAAAATCCGGATCGTATTTAATCGCCAGCGGGAGGGTGAAAACCGCGCAGCAATCAATTTTTATGAAATGAAGAAACGACTTGATAAAAATATTGCGCGCACTTTCAAATTCAAGTTTGTCCATATCCGCCATCAACAACAGTACCTTTTTCCCACTAAAAACCAGGAAGCGTCGGCTCGCCAACTCGGCGCTAGCTTTGTTGATTGCAATTATGATTTCGTTGGCCGTGGGACGTCCTATTGTTTTTGAAACGAGCTTGAACTCTCCCCGAAAAGACGCCTCTCCCTTTTCATGCTTTTCAAAACTGCTGAAATCCAGCTTTCTATCTGCTGGGTCCACATCGGCAATTTTGGTTTCCCAACCGAGCGTTCGGTTTATCAACGGTTCGATCTCTTGTTTAAAAAACTTTTCATTTTTCTTTTTAACAACATCACCGATATGCCTTAATATTGTACCCAGTACAATTTCGGGCGCTACCTCAAAGTTGTTGGTCATTTGTTTGGCAGAAATCAGCACAACGTGAAATTTAGTCATCAAACTTTCGCGCAATTTTGCCAATTCAGTTGCTTTGCCACAGCCGGGCGGTCCGGAAAAAAGCAGCTTTGGGAAATCCGATGCGCTTAAAAAGATGCGTTGCATTTCATCGAGATGATTGCCGTTTCGGGGCACGTAAAAGCTAAGCAGCTCCCGCCAATCCCACAACGGCTTTTGGGGATCAAAATATTTCAAAGCCTTTTTGATGTTTCTTGCTTTTGTTAGTTTCATGGAAAGCCCCAGCGATTATTTTGGTGGTTGATGGCGTTGATTCTCAGTGAAAATCGTTATCATTAAACCGGCCATATTAAAATTATCAACTGTGCGTCCATCAGTCGTAAATGCTGACTGGCTCAATTTGACCTTCGGTTGCCGCAACAACGGTGGCGCAGGTTGCGTCGCCGGAAATGTTGACAATGGTTCGGCACATGTCCAGTATTCGATCCACGCCGAGAATTAAGGCAATTCCTTCCAGCGGCACGCCGATTGTTTTCAAAACCATGGTCAGGGTAATCATGCCAACACCGGGAACGCCGGCAGCGCCAATCGACGCCAGCGTCGCGGTTAAAACAATAGTCAACTGTTGCCCTATGTTCAAATCCATACCGAAGACCTGGGCGATGAAAACCGCAGCCACGCCTTGATAAAGCGCGGTTCCGTCCATGTTAATGGTTGCGCCCAGCGGCAGCACAAAACTGGAAATTTCACTGGACACGCCGATATTTTCTTCCACGCACTCCATGGTCACCGGCAATGTCGCCGAGCTGGAGCTGGAACTAAACGCGATCAGTTGCGCCGGACGAATCCCCTTGAAGAAATCCACAATTTTGACCTTGGTAAAGATTTTTAACATGATTGAATAGATCACAATGACGTGTAAAAACAAACCGACCACAACGATGATCGAATATTTTGCCAGTGGTCCTAAAATCCCCAATCCGAATTCACCAATGATGGAAGCGATCAATGCGAAAACACCGTAAGGTGCAAATTCCATGATGATATGCACCATCTTGATCATGGCGTCGTTTATTCCTTCAAAAAATTTAATGACCGGCGCCGCCCGTTCCCGGGAGATCATGGTAATGGCGATACCCAGCATCAGAGCGAAGAAAATGATTTGCAGCATTTCGCCGCCGGCTAAAGATTCCATCGGATTTTTGGGAATGATATTGATCAGGGTTTCGCCCAACCCCGGTTTTTGCAGCGCGGTATCGATTTTAGAGGCGGCTTCTTCTGCATAATTTGCCAATAGCTGTTGTTGAGTTTCCTTTGTTAATCCCGAACCCGGCTTGAAAACATTGGCTGATACCAAACCGATGACGATGGCAAGCGAGGTGGTGGTCAAATAAAACAGTATCGTTTTTCCGCCGATTCTGCCGAGCTTGCGAATGTCGTTAAGGCTGGCGGTCCCTACCAGCAACGACGCAAACACCAGCGGCACTACAATCATGCTGATCAGCCGAATAAACGCAGTGCCAAAAGGCTTGATGTAGATCGAAAAAAACTGGACCGCACCAAATTTGTTGGCAATCACTCCAACAATGACGCCGAGCACCAATCCCATTAAAATTTTTGTATAGAGCTCTAACTTCGGACGCCTCATAATTCCTCCGCGTAATTCAGATCCACTCGTGCTTTATAATTAAAATCAAGGGCACATTAACCGATTTTTTTCATTTTCCGGAAATGGGAGTCACCCATTCCAGCGGCCAGCGCCAGCGATGGCCATCGTCGGTTTCGATCACTATTCGTCTTGAATTTTGCCGAAGTGGACGCAGCACCAGCGCCTGC
>DSAU01000460.1 GCA_011046315.1 bacterium | reverse complement strand
TGGAAGACCGTCCCCGGGCGTTGGGAGAATTGCTCAACATTTTAAATAAAAACAATATCAAAATCGAATCTATCGGTGTCTTTGTGGACAGCGCGAAATTGCTGGTGAACCAGGTACAAAAGTCCAGAAAAATATTGACCGACCACAATTTTGCTGTAGAGGTAAGAGATGTGATCAAGGTGCGCGTCGAAAACAAACCCAGGGAACTGGCGTATATTGCCGAACGAATCGGTCACGTGGGCATTAATATTTCGCACGCTTACGGAACGACCGATCAGAAAAATAATATCATGACGCTAATATTGGACGTCGCTGATATTGATACCGCGCTTTCTTTGTTTGCCAAATAGCGATTGCTGGTTTGTCTCGATCACCAGCTAATATTAAGTTTAAACCAACGCGAAAATATCAGAGCTTAACGATGTTGTGATCAACTGCTCGGCGCATCATTAGCCAATTAAAACCACACTTCTATTGCTGAAAAGGGCATATCAACATATAGTAATCTGCCACCATTGTTGGCAAACGGCATTGATTTTGTTAAAACTAATGGAAATAATGCCAGCATTTTACTTATTTCCGACTCTGATCAAGCCGGCGCTTATCAAGTCGCCAACCAATTGATCCAGGATCTACAGGAACAAATGGAAGCTACTTTGCCAATACATGTTGCTGATTTTCAGAACCAATCTTGGACCTGGAACCATATAGGGGGGAGATCATATCGGGGTAACGAATATTTTTATTCCAATTTGACCCGCTTAACTGGCGGCAATTTTTTTCGTGTTTATCCGAATTACAGCTTTTCTAATATTTTATCCTCCGTTTTTGAATCACTGGATGGTTTTATCAGTACTATTGACATCCATACTACCATGGAAAACGGATTTTGTTACGGACGCTATAATTTTAATCTAAACAACACAACGACCTATTTGAAACAGCCGATACTTCAAGTCGGCAAATTTTACGGTACTTTTCCATTTACAATTAATGTATCAGGGATTTATCAATCGAATATGTTTTCACAGCAATTCATTATCGATGAATCATCAGCATTTTATGCAGATAGTTTATCGGAAGAGATTTGGACTGGAAATTACATTCAATCTTTAGAGGCTGAAAATCAAACCAATGATATTATCAGCGAGATTATCCATCACAGCCTGAAGCAGAGGATTTTGTCATATTATACGGCGTTTCTCTGCCTTGAACCCCAGCAGGGCGGTAAAATCATGTCCAATCCCTGGGATGAATCTGAATTGATTTCAATGATACAGATGGCAAACAATACCGAAGATGCTGACACATTGTTCCAGGCTTATCCAAATCCATTTAATTCGCAGACTGCAATTAAGATTAAGCTCCGATCTGAGATCGAAATGAAAGACATTTCTTTTAAAATCTATAATATCATGGGCCAGGTAGTAAAAATATTTAATATTGAGGGTATTGCTCCAAAGCGCGAATTTGAATTTATATGGGATGGCACTTACCAGTTCGGTCAGGTTGTGTCTTCGGGTTCATATATTTTTACAATGTCAACAAAAACAAAGAAGCAATCGCTTAAATTATTGTTCATGAAATAATGCCGCCTATTCCCAGCTTGCTATGTTTTTGATCGTTCGGCTTTGAACAAATTCTACAATCGGTGAACCGCAGACTACGGAGGTCATTGGTTCGTATTCATTTCAACATTAAAATGACTTGGGGACAATATTATTTTCGTGATAGCTAACCCGATTACCGTATTCTGGTCGGCTGCGCGCCCAAACTATTTTTCTTCATCCGACCGCCAAGATCATTGATGTTTATTTGGGGATGTTGAATATAAAAAATTTGTTTTGAACCTTTCTGGGAAAATGATATCCAAATATTGGATAAAAACTCAGATTTGCTAAATATATTATTGATGATCTTGTTAATTTTGGCTTATGCTCAATGAAATTCTCTTTAAATACAACAATCTAATCCACATGCTTTATGTGCAATGCCAGGAAATTGAAAAGTGTTTCGCCGAACACATCCTGTGCAAACCCGGTTGTCATCAATGCTGTCTGGTGGAAAAAAGTGTGTTGCCCATCGAAGCATTCATCATTGAGCAGCAACTGCAATCATTTTCAAAAGAACGGATCAAAAAATTACTCGCCAACCATCGCGCTGATGACAGCATCTGTCCGATGTTGTGGAAAAACAGGTGCGCTGTTTATCCGGCGCGCCCCATTAGCTGTCGCATTATCGGGCTGCCGATTTTATACTGCGAGGCGGAAATATCTTTTGTTGATTATTGTCATTTGAATTTTACCCGGCTACCGGCGAATCATCGGTTTAAAAAGAATTTAATATTAGATCTGCGACAAATCAATTCCGAGTTGGCGCGATTAGACCTTGAATTTAACGACAACATTCTGCAAAAGAAATGGCGTCCCAATCAACGCATTTTACTGAAAGATATTTTAAACAAACAGAAGCCCGATCGACGCAGCAAGGGGAACCGAAATAAAGATAGTCGTAACCTTTCACAGCTATGAAATCGTCACGACCAGAACCTAAAGGAGGAATAAAGGTCACGCCAATCTCGAAACAACGGCTCAATGAAACTTTGATTGCATGACGCGGTATAATTTCATCAACTAAAATCCAAATTTTTTACAATCATCGGAGCTACACAATTGTCTCGAAAGTATGTTCGAAAATTAATCGCCGTTTTAATGCTGCTGAGTTTTTTACCTTCCTCTTTCAGCGTGTGCTCAATAGAACATTGTCATTTTGATGCACCGAGCCATTCGCATTTTGATGATGAATTTTCTTCTGACCCGCTTCTTTCACCTACGGATCATTTTCATGGTGCCAAACATGAGCATCATGACACTGAAAAGAACGCTCCCCAAAAAATTCACTGTCATGCAACGACGCTAAGCTTTACTTTTCCAAAACCTGACCTGCCAAAAACCTGGAACGAATTTGAAGCTTTTTATTGTATTGAAAATCAATGGTTTAAAAACCACATCTCTACGCCCCAAGACCGGCCTCCGATAACAGTTTTATAATCCGTCACAACGCTGTTTGTTATTAGCCAGGTTTGTATGACGTCAAACTTGGCGCTATCTTTTTAAAAAACCATAATACAAATTTGCTCTGAAAACAACACAACTATGGAGAATCGCTATGTTTAATTTTTCAAAGATTCTTGGTGTGGTTTGGTTTCTATGGTTCAGTCCGACATCCTGCACTACCCAGGAAATCAGTCTGAACGAGGCGCTCTATACGGCGCTGAAGAATAATCCTGAATTGCAGCAGGCAAACCAGGAATGGAAAGCCGTAAAAGCCGGTTTCTGGGAAACTCTCGCGCCAGATCATCCCCGGCTGTTCATGGAGTTGGAGGGTATTCCTCGCGCCAGCCGAACTTTGAACGACTATCATGAAAAGAAGATCGGTATTCAGCAGGGGATTGAGTTTCCACTGTACTATTACCTTAAAGCCCGCCAGAATAAAATCGATACGCACATCAGCCGGGCTAAAATGTTACATATTTCCAACCGCATTTCGAATAAAGTTAAAAAAGCGTTTTATCACACGTTGACCTTGCAACAACAAATTGAGCTCCATCAAGAGTTATTATTGTTATCAGACGAAATTCTTCAAATGACACGGCTGCGCGTATTTGCCGGCGATGCCACGCCTTATGATACGCTCAAGGTTCATGTTGACCGCGCAACCATTGAAAATAGTTACCAGCGACTGAAGCAAGATTTTAATATTGCGCGAACAGAGCTGGCAGCTCTAATGGGCAAACCAACGGCAGTTGAGATCATTCCCCGCGGTGATATTCAATTTTCACGGTCCCATTTTTCGATAGATACTTTATTCCAAATTGCGTTGGGCGTCCATCCAGAACTGGCTGCTGCGGATCATCGTTTGGCGCAGAGAAGCAACCAACGGTGGCTTGCCTGGTCGGATCTATTGCCGTCTTTTGAGCTCAGTTATTTTCAACAACAGCATCAGCCTGACAGCGAAAATCGATCCTGGGGCGCGGAAATTAGCCTCTCTGTTCCACTATATTTTTTGTTAAAAAATCAAAGCCAAATTCGCCAGGCAAACGCTAACTTTCATGCATCGCAGTTTGAATCATCAGCAGTTCACAATCGAGTCTGGGTAGCAATACAAAGTGCACTTGGAAAACTCATCACTGCTGAACAGCATGTTTACAGCCTTAAAACCCGCAGCCTGATTGAAGTGGAAGAGCTGTTGCGGATTGCCACCCGAAGCTATAAAGAAGGAGAAATGGGCTACCTTGAAGTGGCAGAAGCACTGCGATCGATGAATCAGATCAAAGTCGGATATATCGAGGCGCTCTATCAACTTTGCGCCGCTCGCGCCGACCTGGAACTGGCAGTGGGGACCTCGTTGTTCAAAACTGAAATAAAGTAAAATTATTATTAACGGAGGATTTAACATGCAACTGAAAAATATAATAATGCTGATCATACTGAGTTGCTATCTTGCTGTTGGTTGCTCAACCAGCCATGATCATTCTCACGATAATCACGAACACAGTTCAGCCCTTGACCATCAACAGGCGGTAGCTGACCACGATCACAATTTCAATGAGCAAGCTTTGTCATCAAAGCAGACGCCGGAGAGAACAGAAAAATCACCCGTTGAAGTACATAGCCACTCCCACTTTGAAGATGTGATTAACATTGAGGAAGAATGGGCGCAATTAATCGGGTTGAAAACAGTCGAAGTGAAAACGATGCCAATAGAATTGACGATCACTGTGCCCGGTAAATTAATCGCCAACCCCGACAAGTTCGCCATCATCAGTCCGTTCGTCAACGCCAGCATCAATTGTGTCTTTAAAAACATTGGCGACCAGGTGCAACAGGGCGAGCTGCTTGTCTGTTTATCAAGCCCGGAAGTCGGGATTTTGCGCGCGGAGTACGAACGCTCCCGGGCAGAATTGGAAATTGAAAATCAAAACCATGTCCGCCAACAGAAATTACACCAGGAAAATATCATTTCAGACCGACAATTTCAGGACACCATCTTATCGCAAAAGCTGGCTGAAGTCAACTTGAGCTACGCCCGAAAGAAATTGCTGGCATTGGGGGTCACAGAGCAAGAGCTAATTGGCGTTACCCATCAGCACGTGGAGGCGACCGGCTCTACCCTTCATCTTTACGCGCCAATTTCCGGCGTCATTACCCGGCGGGAGGCAAGCATTGGTCAAAAGGTTGATCGCGCTAGTAACTTGTTTGAAATAATTGATTCACGTAGGTTGTGGCTGGAAGCCGATATTTTTGAAAAAGATTTGACGCGCATCCGGATCGGGCAGGAAGTTAAAATCAGCGTTACCGCCTATCCGGATTTAATTTTCAAGGGAAAAATATTTCACATCGGCAGTACCCTAAAGCCGGATACAAAAACCATTAACATTATCGCCGAAGTGCAAAATCTCGCTGGGAAATTACTGCCGGGCATGTTCTCCACAACTCAAGTCGTGATCGGCAGCAAACAAAAGGTGCTGGCAGCGCCCCGATCCGCTATTCTGGAGGAGGATAATCTAAAAATTGTCTTTGTTAAAGTCCCTGGCGGCTATTGCCGGGAGATCGTTAAAACTGGAATTGTCGCCGATGAATTTGTAGAAATTGTATCCGGATTGCATGATGGTGACATTATCGTAACACAGGGAAATTATCAGCTAAAATCAAAATCACAAATTACCGGTGTTGATCCGCACGCCGGTCATGTCCATTAAAAACCGTATTCTCAAATGGATTTTTGCACAACTAAAAAGGGAAATTAACCATGATCAATCGCATTATCGAATATTCATTGAAAAATAAAATTCTGATCATTCTCGTTGCGTTAATTCTGACTATTCTCGGTGTCAAATATCTTTTTGAATTGCCAGTTGACGTTTATCCGGATTTGAATGCGCCGGTGGTTACTGTTATCACAGAAAGTCCGGGAATGGCGCCGGAAGATGTGGAAACCCTGATCACGTTTCCCATGGAAACGGCGTTTAATTCGTTGCCTCACGTTAGCCGGGTTCGTTCCAACTCGGCGCTGGGGTACTCTAAAATCAACATCGATTTTGAGTACGGGACTAATATTTATTTCGCCCGGCAATTGGTTACTGAAAAACTGCAAATGATTACCCCCTCACTGCCGGAGCAGATCGATCCACCGTTCATAGGTCCCATTTCATCGATGTTCGCCGACGCCATTGAATTTACTATCAAGGGCGATGATCTTTTTGAAGTGAGAGATTTTGCTGAATGGGATCTTAAACCGCGGTTGCAAACTGTTGGCGGCGTATCAAATGTGATAAACATGGGCGGCTTTTTAAAACAGTATCACGTGCTGATAGATCCGAACAAATTGTTGAATTTTAATATTCAACTTTCAGAAGTATTATCAGCATTAAAAGCCAATAATGTCAACTCTTCCGGTGGTTTTTTAATTGCAGGCCCGGAAGAAAAGATTATTCGCGGCATTGGTCGGATTAAAAGCATCGCTGATATTGAATCAATTGTGCTAAAACAATGGAACGGAATCCCAATCACCATCGGCGACATCGCTAAAGTAGAAGTCGGCGCTTACATCCGTCGCGGCTCTGCCGGTGAAAGTGGCGCTGAAGTTGTCATCGTAACCGTACAGAATCAATATAACGCCAATGTCATGAAAACAATTTCGGGTGTGGAAGAAGTTTTGGATAAAATCAAAAGCGAACAAGCAGATAAATTCACCATTGAAACATTTTACACGCAACTGGACATGATCATCAAGTCGATTAAGAACGTTAGCTGGTCGATCATAATCGGCGGGTTGCTGGTAGTGCTGGTGCTGTTAATATTTTTGAATAATATCAAAAGCACTGTCGTGGTGGCGCTTGCCATTCCGCTATCGGCAATATTTGCATTCATCTTTTTTAAAATATTCGGATTAACCATCAATATTATGACACTCGGCGGGCTGGCGATTGGGCTGGGTATGATTGTCGACTCTTCAATCATCATGGTCGAAAATATTTTCCGCCATATCCAACAGGGAAAGGTATCGTTTTCTGAAGCAGTTCGAAAAGGCGCGAAAGAGGTGGGCGCTCCGATTTTTTATGCGATTCTCATTCTGCTGGCAGTATTCGCACCGATCTTTACGCTTCAGGGTATTGAAGGAAAAATGTTCATTCCACTCACCTTTGCGGTCAGCGCAGCAGTTCTGGGATCATTACTCATTTCATTAACGCTGACGCCGACGTTGACATCGCTTCTGTTCAAAACCGGAAACCTCGGTCAGCAGGATGGAATTTTAATGCGCGCCATAAAAAAAATTTACCATCCGCTGTTCAATCATACCATGAAACATCCGACAAGGGTCGGCGCAACCTGTTTGGTTATTTTGGCGCTGGGAATCGGGCTTTCATTTTATGTGGGAACAGAATTTATGCCCGAAATGGACGAATCGTCACTGTTGGTCGATGTTTTGCTTCCTCCGGAAGCTTCGCTTGATGAATCGAGCCGCATTGCCTCACTGGTTGCCGCGAAAATAGCTTCGATCCCGGAAGTGGAACGGGTCATTCGGGCAACCGGGAAAGCTCGCGGCGCTGAACATACTGCGCCGGTTAACCTGACACACGCTAACTGTGTGCTGGTTCCCAAAGAAAAACGCAGCAAATCAATCGACCAAATTAAGGCAGAAATCCGGAATGCGACCCACGCCATCCCTGGCGTGCTCATTCAAATTAACGCGCCTTTACAGCATCGGATCAACCACGTGGTTACCGGCATTCGTTCGGCGATTGCAGTAAAAATTTTCGGGGAAAATCTGAACACCATCAATGAGATTTCCAACCAAATTCACAACGCCATGGTGTCTGTCCCCGGCGTCACTGATCTGCAAATCGAACAAATCTCAGGCGTACCGCAAATTGAGATTAGATTGAAGCGTGATCAGTTAGCGCGTTACGGAATAAATATCAGCGACATTTCTCTGCTCATCGAAACAGCGCTGAATGGAAAGGTCGCTACTGAGTTGATCGAAACCCAAAAACGCTACGAAATATTTGTCCGATATGAAAAAGTGTTCCGGGACGATATTGAAAAAATCAGCAACCTGATGATCCAAACACAATCGGGGTATCGAATTCCATTGAGCCAGGTGGCTGATTTTATCGAAAATAAAAATCCATCAATTATCAGAAAAGAAAATGCGCTGCGACGCGGTGTGGTTCAATGTAACGTATCAGGCAGGGACATGGGAAGCGTGGCAAATGAGATCAAAGAAAAAATATCTCAAATTGCTTTGCCTGAGGGTTATTTTGTGAGTTTCGGCGGAACGTATGAAAATCAACTTCACGCCATACGGCAACTGACCGTAGTCATCGTCCTGACATTGATCATTGTCTTTCTGCTGCTGACATTGAGCTTTCGGTCGTTTAAAAATGCGCTATTGATCATTATCAATATTCCGTTGGCGCTGGCTGGTGGGATCATTATTCTGTTCATCAGCGGAAATACAATTTCAGTACCATCGATCGTTGGTTTTATCGCACTGATCGGCATCTCGGTGCAGGATGGAATCGTTTTGGTGAATCACATTAACCACAACCGCCAATCGGGAATGAATGTTGCGGAAGCTGTCGCACAAGCCGGCAGCAATAAAATTCGACCTGTGTTGATGACAACCTTTACCACCATGCTGGGACTCATTCCACTGGCTGTTCGCAATGTGACCGGTTCAGAAATGCAAAAACCACTCGCGCTGGTGATCATGTTCGGTCTGCTGTTTTCGACCGTCATTACGCTGGGCGTGTTACCGGCGCTGTATGCAATGATCAATCGGGAAAAATGAGAGATCAACTCGTATTCGGGGTAATAATCATGATTACCCCGTTTTTTTCTCCTTCAATTTTTTCAGCGAAAATTTTTTCCTTGTATTGCCGGTGGAATTTTTCTATATTCAGGAAAAGTAATCAGCATGAATAGCCAAATTTTGTTTTGAGGCGAGTTCGATGATTAATCAACATATTTCGATCCATGACAGCGGCGAAAGAATTCTTCCGACTCAGCCCGGCGAGACCAGTTTTGTGTTCGCCCGTCATCAATTCGCTTATCGCTATGTTCAGCAGTTTGTCGAGAATAAAACTGTTGTTGATATCGGTTGCGGCTCGGGTTATGGCAGCCATATTCTTGCTCAACGAGCAAAGCTGGTATGTGGAATTGATCATGACCCTGAAATTGTTGCTTACTGCCGGCAACGCTATCACAATTCGAACCTCAGCTTTTTGCAAATGGATGCGACGCGGTTAAATCCGGATCAACAATTTGATATCGTGGTAAATTTTCAAATGATAGAGCATGTTGAGGATATGGAAAGCTTTATCGATGTGCTCCGACAAGCTGCCAAACCGGAAGGAATGATTTACATCAGTACGCCGCGAATCCCGGAACATAAAGTCAACAAAGGTAATAATCCATTCCATGCTCACGATTTGACATACGGTCAGTTTTTTGATTTGATCGACCGCAAATTTACTGAATTTGAAATTGTCGGCGTTGCCTACGCCGCGCAAAACCGGCTGAGAGCCATTATCACTCGCCTTCCCATTTACAGATGGGGACGTGGTCTGAGCCGAAAAAGCAAGCTTAAAAAATTAGCCGGACGTACGATGGGCTTATCAAATTTCAAAATTATCACCACTGATGTCGAACATCACGCCGCGGATTTGCTGGCGATCTGCCGCAATACCAGCTAACAAATCCAGCCATGGTCGGAAAGCGTAAATCGGGCAGTCGGTCAAGCACTCACTTGCGGCATCCCCTTTGCCGGCAACCCGCGACAACCATTGTACATTTGATGTTGCTGCTGGATTATCAATTATGCGTCGCTACTATAAATGTTTTGAAACGCAGCGGTTAAACTGGCATACTTAAAATCAAACCCGGTTTGCAGCAATTTTTTTGGAGTGGCTCGCTGGCTCACCAGGATAATTTCATCGGCAATTTCACCCAGCATAACTCTTAGGAACAATCCGGGAACATGGAACCAGGAGGACCGATGTATGGCTTTTCCCAACTCCCGGAAAAATTCCTTTGCCTGAACCGGGTTGGGCGAACAGAGATTGAAAATCCCGCTTGCTTGTTGATTGTCCATCAAATGTACTATGGCTGCGATTTCATCCTCCAGGTGAATCCACGACAGCCATTGTTTGCCGGAGCCGAGATGACCGCCGACAAAAAACCGAAACGGCAGCGATACCATTTTTAAAAATCCACTGTCTTTTGCCAACACCAATCCCGACCGGATAATGATCGTTCGCAAGCCCATTTCCACAACCGGCGCGATCGATTTTTCCCATTGTAACGCTACCCCCGGCATAAAACCGGCTCCGATTGGAGACCATTCATCCAACAATTTATCCCCCGGACTACCGTAATAGCCAATACCTGACGTTTGAACAAACAGCGCCGGTTTAGTTGTTGTTCTTTGGAGTGCAGCAACTAACACCTGGCCGGCGCGAATCCGGCTCTGTACAATTTTTGACTTTTTGTTTTTAGTCCAGCGCAGCGATGCTAAATTTTCACCGACCAGGTTAACCACTGCCTGAGCACCATCGATAGCATCGA
This sequence comes from bacterium, assembly GCA_011046315.1. Lineage (GTDB taxonomy): Bacteria > Zhuqueibacterota > Zhuqueibacteria > Thermofontimicrobiales > Thermofontimicrobiaceae > Kaytiofontadaptatus. The sequence goes on along the minus strand of DSAU01000460.1, from coordinate 3,978 downwards.
CCCACTCCTGAACCGAATTCCCATCCCAGCCAATGATTTTAACATCAGAGCTGAGCTTTGTTTGAGACTGCTGCGGATTACGGGATAAAACAATTACCTCATCACCGCGACTCACCAGCCGATCAGCTAAAGCTCTGCCGATAAAACCACTACCACCTGCTAAAATTATCCTGTTTGCCATTTTTTGATTGTCCTCCGTATTGTTTCGTAGTCGCTACAGACAATATAGTCAAAAATTGATTGGCTGTCAAGTTTTCATTTTCGTCAAAAAAAAAGGGAGACGTTTTAAAAACGCCTCCCTAATTCATAAACGCTGACTTACTTCAGCTTTTTAATTTCGATATTCCCATTACTGGTGCTTAACTGGATTAAATCTCCACCACCATTAATATCACCGCTGGCACGCAGTATGTTGCCAGTTCTTCGGTCTCTTTCCTTGTCATCCTTTTCGATCTTTAGCGGAAAATCAGAATAAATGTCATAATTGCGCCAGCTAAACCCACTTAGTTTAATCGTGGCGTCAATCGTTGCTGGCAGCTTTTCAGGGATAAACAGCTTAACATCGCCGCCGCTGGATTTCATTGAAACATGGTGATCTTTTGAAAAATCCGTCAGGGTCATTTCCGCCACAACATCTCCGCCAGCAGTGGCTGCTTCGATAAAGCCGTTCACCTTTTTCAAATCGATGTCACCGCCCGATGTTTTAGCCCGAATACCGTTATTGACATTTTTCGCGATGACATCACCGCCGGATGTTCGGGCATCAACTGTATCGTAAATATCATAAAGTTTAATATCACCGCCGGAAGTTGACACATTGAGCCTGCCCTTGCTGCTGTTCACGATAATGTCGCCGCCGGAAGTATAAGCATCAACCTCAGCGCGGATATTGCTCAGCTTGATGGTTCCACCGGATGTTTTTGCACTGACCCGGGCTTTGTTGTTGGTAATTTCAATATCACCGCCAGATGTTTTGGCATCGACTTCGCCCAGGATATCGATTAACTCAATATCACCGCCGGAAGTTTTGACCACTACATTCTGGCTGGTCTTGTGTACACTAATGTCACCGCCCGAGGTTTTCGCATCCAGCTTACCATCGACCTGCACTACTTTGATATCTCCGCCCGAGGTTGCGATCTTGACATTTCCCTTTAATTCACTGACAGAAACATCACCACCACTGGTACCCACATCAACATTAAAATTTCTGGGAACTTTAATTTGAAAATTACTTTGCATGTAAGAACGATGGCTGCCGGCTGAGCCAACGATGACCGAATTTCCAGACTGGCGATATTTCGTGTCTAAATCGTTGAGCACGGCTTTGGCTTCAGCTTCGGTGTAAACATCCATTTTGATGGTTTCAGCGATGTGTACAACCTTCTGATCCCACGTCGTTACCACGACATCTCCCACAACCTTCTCCAGGATCAGGTTGCCGCCGCTATCAACATTGAATTTTTTATCAATATTAGCGACATAATAACGACCCTCTTTTTTTAAATCCTGAGATCTTGCCGAAGCGGAAAGTATTAATGACAATCCGACTACCGACAGCATAAGTAAAGTTAATACATGTTTTTTCATGACGAAACCTCCAGTTAACAGTTAAATGTTAAAAATGATTTATTTTATTCCGGAATTTCAGGGTTTTTAATTCTTTCCAGAGAATGGGCAGCTTTGTATCGAACGTATTCACTGGTATCATTATGCGCTGCATTGTAAAATATCGGCGCGACCGATTCATCTTTAATCCGGCTTAGTCCGTTAATGGCTTCAATTCTGATGGCGCCATTCTTTTCATTGAGCAATACATTTACATAGACCTGAGTCAGTAAGTTTTTCACCGTCTCATCGATTGGAAGGGAATTCAACAATTTCATGGTTTTCAAGCGGATTCCCGTATTTTCATCCTTTTCCAATACTTCAACTAACGCCTCGATCAACCGTTTTCCAAAACTCCGGCTATCGGTTAACGCACCGACCGTCTTCAATCGGATATTGGGCTGCTCCTCGTGTAATAATGTTTTCGCCAGCAATTGTTGTATCTCAGGATTTTCCGGGGCGCCGGAAAAGCTGGCTCTTTGCATCATTGTTACATCCATAAACACCTGCCGGTTGACAGGATTATAATGAATCGCTTCAACTCCGATAAAATTTTTGCCCGCTAATGATTTGGACAGCGCTGCACCATCGGAAATTCCTGTGGGCTGAGCCTGGAAAACAAATCTTCCCACCAACAGACCAATAATCAGCATCGCTGCCGCGGTTGACAATCGCAACGCCGGCGAAAAATCCAGCGTTAACAATCGTTTGAAATGGTAACCCCAATCGATTTTCAACCGTGGCTGTGTCAACAGCAGCAATCGCTGATGAAGCTCCTGCCGACTTTTTTCAAGCTCCTGCGATGTCGGCTGCAACTGAACTTTTCCATTCAGTAATTTAACGGTCTGCTGCACTGCTTGCCATTCCAATTGGCATTTTGAACATGCTTCTAGATGAGTCTTTAATTCATTAAATTCTCTTTTTGACAACTCATCATAATAGGCAGCAAGTACGATCATATTCTGATAATATTCACATGTTCTCATAACTTCTCCGTCGGTTTTATTGGACATATTCCTGCAAACATTTTCTAAGTTTTTGTACTGAGCGAAACATATAGTTTTTAATCGTACCTTCGGTACAGTTCATGATTTCAGCAATTTCACTCAACTTGTATCCATGATAATGACGTAGCACAAAAACTGTCCGCTGTTGATCCGAAAGCGATTGGATGGAACGATTTATTGTTTCATGCAATTCGGTATTCAGAAAATGTTGCTCCGGATTTTTGTCAGCTTGGTCCGCCACAACAAACCATCCCTGTTCTGCTATTGAATCATCAGGCAAGGGTTCGTATCTGTGACGTTTTCGCTTTTTTCGATAATTTAGACAGGTATTCACTGCAATGCGAAAAAGCCAGGTATAAAAACTGCTCTTAAACTGATAGGTTTTCAGGGAACGAAACACTTTCAAAAATACTTCCTGATAAACGTCCCTTGCGTCATCGATGTTGTTGAGCATGTTGTATAAAATTCGCATCAACTTTTCATCATAATTGCGCACCAGTTCCTCAAAAGCTTGTAAGTTCCCGCGTTGCGCTTTTTTAATTAGTAATGTCTCTTTATCCATATCCTTTTCTATGTTTTCGATTTGTTAGACAAGAATTTAGTCAAAAGGTTTGCATTAGAAAGCTATTTTTTCAAAGTCCAAAAATAAATTTTTTGATGTACGATTTAATTGTTTGGCTTGCTGCAATTCCCAATTTTTCAATTTAACATTATAAAATAACCAAATCCATCCCAAAAGTCAAATTAAATAAACATTTTTAAATTTAAACAGTTAAACAAGATGGGCAATTTTTGAGCAAATTAAAAAATTTGTACCCTTAATGTATCAATTTAAACCAGTTAAATTTCTATATCAGGCTAAGTTAATATTTTCAATATAAATAGCACTGTACTCAACCTGTTAATTATCAATCATTTATTTATTTAATAGATTGTTGAGTCAACTTTGCTGTTTGGCATAATAATTGAAGTATGTTTGATCATTTGACCCGGTGAATTTATTCAGTTTTATCGGGTTATAATTGCAACAACAGCTTTTCAGGTACGCTTTATGTAAACAGCGGATTCATGAGCTTTTTTTATTTTTTAAGTTATAATATTTTCTTGCATATCCAATGATTTTTTATTAAATTTGTAGCAGTAATTTTGTAACCGTTCACAGGGTAGAATTTATAAGCTATTGTTATTACGGAGTGCAATTCCTTTAGTCCCGCTCCAAGCGGGACGACGAAGAAATAGCAACCCCTTGAGTGTCATTGCGATCCCGCTTCAGCGGGATAACATAAGTTACTATAATTAAAGAGATTGCTTCGTCGCTTCGCTCCTCGCAATGACATGTATTTTTTGAATTTTTATGAGTTCA
>DSAU01000213.1 GCA_011046315.1 bacterium | reverse complement strand
GGCGGGGCGCTTTCCAATGTCAATGCACAAACCGGGGAAGCTGTTTTTACTTACAACCCGGCTTTTGGCTCGAAAACAATTGTACTTAGTCTAAAAAAATAGAGAAGATTATCACCATGAAGACAAAAATATTAATATCGATGGCGGCGTTGATATGTATCTTTCAGTTTGTTTACGCACAAAATGAAATTCCCAGAGAATACATATCACCGGAAGAACTGGTTTCGCTCCACAGCGAGATTGATCTCTCCACAGCACTGGACCTGTTGAGTGAATATGCGATCCAGTTTTTAAAAAAGCCAATCTATGATCCGCAGAAGCGCAGCGGAATAATTGGGGTTGACATTCGCAGCCTGCATTGGAAAAAGGCGCTGGGATTGATCTTGAGCCGACGCGGATTGTGGTACGTTGAAAAACCGCGCTATATTGAAGTCGTCGCAGCGACAGATATGGAAGCCAGTTTAACCGGTCAATCCAAAATGAATTTGGACAGCGGCGTTGAATTAAAAACCGACAGCCGGGAAATAAAAATCGAAACCACCTTTTTTGAGGGCGATCGTAAAGCCTTGAATGAGATCGGACTCGATTGGAGCACATTTTACCGCGGTAAAGTGAACATCGATGCCCGCCATGCCGGGGCGCTGGAGGTTTCCGATAACATTGTCTCGTTCAAAGGCACAATCCCTCAGAACTTGATTGGCGTAGATTTGGACCTGCTGTTGAAAGTATTTGATTCAAAAAAATTCGGCAAAGTTTTAGCGCAACCACAAGTGGTTGTTACCGAAGGAAAAGAAGGCGTGATTCAGGTTGGTCAGGATTTTTCCATCAAAGAACGTGATTTTGCCGGGAATGTTATCGATCGTTTTTACAGCACCGGTACGATTCTAAAAGTAACGCCCTACGTCATCCTGAATGAATCAGAAGAAAACCCGGACCAACCGCCGTTCATTTTTCTGAGAATTCATGTGGAAAGAAGCACCGCACATCCGGATGTGGTCAGTACCATTATCAACAAGTCTCAGGCAAATTCATTTATTCAGTTATTCGACGGCGAAGAAACTTTGATTGCCGGTTTATATTCGACTGAAAAAAATATCATTCGCAAAGGAATTCCCATTTTGAAAGATATGCCCTGGTGGTTTCTGGGCTTTCCCTATATCTTTGGTTACAATCGGGTCGAAGAAGCGGAAAAAGAACTGGTGATCATTATTAAAGCCAGCCTGCTCAAAACCGTGTTCGACCGCCAAAAATTATCAAAAAAAGATGTGATGATGAATTTAAAACACACGGTGCAGCAACCCAACCTGGAACGATATGAGCCGCAGCTCATGACAGAAACCAGACCACAGCTTAAACAATCAGAATCAATGGCGAAAACTGTTGCAAACCAAACTTTCCGAGCAGTTGATCCGCAACCGTTGCGCCTTGTTCAGACCGATAACGCCAGATCAGAATTTCATATCGGAAAAATTATTACCGTCAAGGATCAGTTGGTGCTGGTTCATTGGAATCCGATCCCGTTAGATAATACATTTAACGGTCAGTCGCTGCCGATTGTCCGTAAGAACAATAGTTCCCAGAAAGTTGATACAGTTGGAAAAGCAAAAATAATTCAGACTAAAAAAAACCACTCCGTGGCAAAATTCGTCCCCCACCCCAACCAATCCATTCAGCGGGGCGACTATGTGGTGGGGAAATCAAAATAATTTGTAGAAGTCATTTTTGTATGAAGGGCAGAGAGATGTTTAAATACATGATATTTTTAGCAATCGCCGCATTAATAGCGATAGCGCTGTTTATTTCCTGCGGCGACAATGATGACATTGTCGGTTCTGAAAAAGAGACCATTAACGAATTAATTTCTTCACCGCCTTATTTACTGGCAGATGGTCTCTCCACCGCAATCATCGTGGCATCGGTTCTTGATTCGGCTCAAAAACCAGCCCGGGAGCTCCCGGTCTATTTTCAAACCACCGCCGGCACGATCACCCAACAGGTGATCACTGACCAGGACGGATTCGCTTACGCAATATTACAAAGCTCTGCCAGCGCAACCGATATTCAGGCAACTGTGAAAGCAACTGTACTGGATACCAGCCGCAGTTTGCCAAAAGCCGGCTCTGGAGCGCATCAAATGAAACTGCAAATTCAGGGGATAAAAGAAACTTCAGGCAGAAAATTAGATCTGGCGAAAAGCACAGCTTCCGGTTCAAATACTGCCAGTATTAATGTGCTATTTCTGGGTATTTCTTTTAAAGGTGAACTCGAGCATAATTCGCTTCCGGCTGACGGTATCTCTAAATCAAAACTCAAAGTTACCATTAAAGAAACCACCAGCAAAAAAGCTGTTAATGGCGCATCTATTGATCTGGCAGCGGCTTATGGGTCGATTGTCAATAAGATTCAAACCAATGATATGGGCACTGCTGAAACCGATTTGACCGCCTATTCAATTGCGCTTGTCGATACTGTTTTGCTGGAGTACGGCGATTTATTTATGGATACGCTATTCATACAATATGAACGACCCAACATCCAATTATCGCCTCAATTTTCTTATTTGATTGCTGACGGAATCAGCAGAAAAACGTTTACCATTGCGGCAAAATCCCAGCAAAGCAATACACCGATAATTAATGCCGAAATTAAGTTTTCGACTACCAATGGCACGATTGCTCCCAGCAGCGCCAAAACCAATACAGAGGGAATTGCATCTGCTACCTTGACCAGCGCTGCGCAACTCGACTCCAACGTATTGGTGATTGCGCGGTTAAATTCTTATGGCGACACTTCCCGCGTCCGCTTCATTCAACCGCTGTTGGGTTTGACGCCCACTCATGGTGATCTGGCAGCCGACGGCAACAGCCAAATGATTTTCACCGCATCGCTACTCTTACCGGACAATACACCGGTATCAGGAGCGGAAATTTCTTTCACCACCAGCGCCGGCACCATTTCACCGGCAACCGGATTTACCGATGCCGCCGGGCGGGTGCAGGCAACCTTAAAAAGCTCTTTCGAAGCCAATTCAAACGTGGTCGTCAGCGCCGCATTCCAGGAAATGAACCGGAGCGCAACTGTCCGTTTTTTATCACCGGTGTTGACCCTCACACCGTCTGAATCTAAATTGCTCGCCAATGGCGTGAGCAAACAAACTTTTACTGCCACCTTGCTGTCTCAGACCAATTCGCCCATTGCCAATGCAGAAATTGGATTTTCCACCACCAGCGGTACCATCTCCCAACCGACTGCCACCACCAATGCTGAAGGCAAAGCGTTTACTGATTTGAGAAGCAGTACAGTACCCGACTCCAACGTGCTGGTCATAGCCAGCTTTCACGAGGTTGCAGACAGCTCGAATGTAATCTTTGTCCAATCTTCAACCCAGAGCGGACTGACATTGGCGGGTCAGGCAGAGCTCCTTCGCGATGGCGTATCATCAACCGACATTATCGGAACCGTGCTCGATGATAACGGATATCCGGTTGCTGACGCCACTGTTTTCTTCAGCGCCCAGTACGGACAAATCCCGGAAACCGCGGTTACCAACTCGGAAGGTAAAGCAATCGTAACTTATATTGCCGATGCCAACGAGAACGATGCTGCTGAAGTAATTACGGCCACGGTTGGCTCATCCGCTGCCACCCATAATATCCAACTTTTAGGTTTGACCATGTTGTTATCGGCATCGCCGGACTCGATCCCGGCAGACGGTTCCTCGACTTCGGAAATATCCGTCCAGTTAAAATTAACCCAATCGCAACTGGCAGTGCCGGGAATTAATATAACCTTCAGCTCGGATCTCGGTTATATCGGCACAACCGCCGCCACTGATGCTCAGGGCGTGGCTCAAATCGAACTTCGCTCAGCCTCGCAGCCGGGAACGGCAACAATTACCGCACGTTACGGTTTATTTGTCAGAACTGCGACGGTACAATTCTATCTGAATTCTCCGCAGAGTTTGCTACTGACGGCTAATCCGAATTATATTTGGGTGAAAGAAACCGGTAACCAGGAACAAACTGTGATCACAGCGGCGGTTCTGGGCGTGCAGGGACAACCCATCGGACATCAAGTTGCGGTAAAATTTTATCTGCAGAACAGTCCCGGCGGTGGCGCCGGCTTCGTGTCTGCCAGCGGCCCTCCGACATCGGAAACCGAGCCGATTATGACTCAAAACGGTCAGGCCAGTATTGGTTTTAAATCAGGAACAGTATCCGGAACGGCAGAGATCCGCGCTGAATTGCAGGATTCACCAACCACCCTTTCCAGACAGGCTGTGGTGGTGATCCGTTCGGGTCCGCCGTACATTTGGATCGATCCCGCGGATCCCAATCATGTGATTCCCCACATGACGCTGTATGTTGATTATAACAATCAGGATGGCTGGAGTGCGCTGCGTGAATACAAGATCACCGCCTTGCTTGGAGATAAATATAACAATCCGGTTGAGCAGGGAACGACGATCTACTTTACCACCACCGGCGGTGTTATCACCACTGATATTAAAACAGATAATCGGGGATTTGGAATTGTATCGCTTTTTTCGGGTAATCCTCTCCCCTATTCCTGTCCCACAAATTCGAATAATGATCCTCATTTTATTGAAAATCCCAACAGTCCGGGGAACTATCTGCCCATCGTGATACCCGACTTCGAAAACGGTCAGGTTATCAACAGTTGCGGAAACACCGGCGAAAACGATGGTTATGCAGTCATCTATGCCTATACCTGGGGCAGGGATCAAAACGGTAATGACGCCACTGTTTTTTCAACGACGGGAACAGTGTTCAGCGGTCCGATTATTAATTTCCAGGTCTATGTCGATCCGCCGGTTGATACATTAAGTCTGGGTCAGGTTGCAACAATCAGGGTCAAAGTGTGGGACTTTAATGGCAATCCACCCGGCGCTGGATCATCGATGAAAGCCGGAACTTCAGCCGGAAAATTATCAGTGGAATCGTTTATGCCTGAAAAAGATCGCTACGGATTCGGAGCTACATCTTTTAGCACACACTTGCTCAACAACCTTGATCCGGTTCAGGATGAACCGCAGATGGCAGAGGTTACTATTGAACTGGATGCTCCCAATCCGGGCGGACGATGCAGCGGAACAGTTTATGTTTATCTAAAAATACAATAAAAAATGTGGTACACCCGAGCATAAATATTTAACCATCAATGGGAACAACTCAAAAAAACCACCATGCAAAGGTGTACCGCATAAATTATTAAAATCAGGTTGTTGCATTATGATGCAAAATTTTTTACTGATCGGGGCATTTATAATTCTGGGGATTGTGGTCTTGTCTTTAAATAACACTATCTTCTCAACCAATAAGACAATTCTTGAAAATGAAGTCCACATCACCGGCATTGGATTGGCACAGGCGCTGATGGAAGAGATCACTGCCAAAGCTTTTGATGAAAAAACCACCGGTAATCAGGTGGTTCGATTCCCAGATCAGCTCACAGCGTCAGCAAACTTCGGCATGGATTCGGGCGAACCGCCGCGCGATGATGTGGATGATTATCATAACTATTCAAACACAATCGATACACCCCGCATTGAAAATTACCAGTTGAATGTGAAAATCAGATATGCCAATCCATCCAATCCAATAGAAGATGTCTGGTCTCAAACATTTTTGAAAAGAATTCAGATCACAATAATAAATTCGAAATATATGCACAATCCCGATTCTTTGACCATTTCACAAATAGTCGCTTATTATAAGTAGAAATGCCATGAGCACTGTATTACAAATTGCATTATCCTTTATCATTTTCGGACTATTGCTGTTACTTATTATCGGCGTTGACACCAATGTCCGTTCGGTAACTAATCAGGCGACCTTTGATAAAAACTCTCAGGAGAATATTGTGGGTCTGGCGGAGCTGTTCGACCACGATTTTTCGAAGATCGGGCACAGAACAAGTTCAATAAAATTCAAAGCCGGCAATTTGGATTCAAATCAAATCGCATATTACGCTGATTATGACAATGATGGGTCTGTGGATTCGATCAGTTATTTTATCGGAGATACAGAGGAAACCGGAAATCCGAATCCTAACACATACAGTCTTTACCGAAAAATCAACAACAACGAACCGGCAAAAGTGAGCGTAAACATTGTCAGTTTCAAAATATCATATATAGATTCAGCTATGACGCAGCTTGATTACAACAATCTGAACCAGCAAACTGAAATTGATAAAATCAGGGCGATCAAGGTTCAAGTACGCGTCGAAAGTCAGTACAAATTCAATCAGAATTTCAGCAGTACATTTTGGGAAAAAACATATTTCCCGCGGAACCTCAGATTATAACTTTAGCTTTGGTGAAAATAAAATGGGAAAAGCTGCTTTAATTGTCGTTATCGGGCTTTCAATTACGCTGGGATTTTTTCGTTTCATCCTTCTACAGCGACCGGTTGAAGCGACCATGAATACCAGCAAATATTTCAGCCTTGTGACGGCGAAAAACGTTGCGCATTCAGCAACCAACAATTATTTGAAGAAACTGTACCAGAATAAATCATTGCGCGGTTCCTTTGCCGAAAGCGACGCCTATATTAATGGCGGAATCGATACCGTTCGCATTACATCCAGTTCCAGCGTGACGTCACTTGGGGACACAGTCAATGTTTCAGTGGTGGCATATTATGGAGGAGAAAAAAGTGAGTTGGAGGTAACACTAATCGCGAGTTCCTTGACGATTCCACCGGTTACAGCCTCGGTTGCTTTTCCCGGGCCTAATCCGGTGCTGGATTTAAACGGATCGCCCTTAATTGACGGGGCAAATCATGATTATAATGGGAATCCTTCTGCCTCGTGCGAAGACTTGCCTGGTGTCGCTGTCGCTTCCAGCGCGGATAGCGCTAATATGGTCAACAGCCTGATTAGCTCAAAGATGGATTCTAAAGTGAAGGGTATCGGAGCCGATCCCAGCGTCCATGTCCGCGATACGCAAGATCCGTCCACTTATTTGCAGCCATTGATCGCCAATGCTGATTATTACACACCGCCCGGGACTTACAGCTCGATAGAATTTGGCAGCCAGGAGAGTCCGGTTATCGTGTATGGAACCGGCGATTTAAAATTCTCGGGCGGGGTTGTTGGCCACGGCATTTTAATCATTGACGGCACCTTGACGCTTTCCGGTAATTTTTTCTGGTATGGGGTGGTCTATGTGATCGGAGAAACACCGGAAATATTTAATTCGGTCGGAACAAATCGCATTGTCGGCGGCGTTGTCCTTGGAGGCAGCGATAAAATAGCCAGGCTTAAGGGAACCGCTGACATACAATATAGCTGTGAAACGGTTGAAAATGTAATGAACAATACCAATAGCCTGATTACGTTTGCTCTGGTTTCGTGGTACGAATAAAACAAAAATTCAAATTAGGTAACTATTGATATGGGAAAAAGCGAGTTAATACTGGTGCTGGGTGGTTTAATGCTTTTATCCACCTTTACGTTGTCATTAAATAGATACATGGTTCAAGATCAGAGCACCCTTTACCAAAGTGAACATGTTTTGAACGCAATGGCGATTGCGCAACAATACATCGAAAAGGCGGAAGCCACCAGATTTGATGAGGATAAAGCCGCGACCATACCGTCATCTTTTACTTATGCCAACAATCTGGGACCAGATTCCGGGGAACAGTACCCATACTTTGATGACGTCGATGATTTTGATGGATTTTCGATTGTCGATACATTGGCTGGCTATATACCCTATACAATTAATATTTCGGTAAAATACGTCACTCTGGCGAACCCGGATGTTGTCACGTCAACGCGGACATATTTTAAAAGGATGGTGGTTCAAGTCTCATCGCCCTATTTATCCGAGTTTCCTTCCAATACAATTGAATTGAAAAAACTATTTACATACCATTATTTTTATAATGAATAATCTTTTGAACCAACAGGGAACCAGATGAACTCACTTCAGGAAACATTGATCGCATTATTTTTTGCCGGCTGGGTTGTTTTGATCGCGTTACGTGTGAGTTTTAACTCAACTGAGCATTCCATAACCACATTACAAACGCTAAGCACTCAACAGAACATTCGTGTGGTCTCGGATATTATCGAATATGACTTCCGGAAAATCGGCCATGGTTTGCGTAATCCATTCACGGCAATTTATTTTGCCGATAGCAGCCGAATTATTTTCGCCTACGACAAAAATCCTTACGCTGTTTACGATTCTATTCGAATTGAATACACATTGCAGGATGCGCCGTCCACCCCAAATCCCAGAGATAAAATTTTATTGCGCAAATTGAATAGTCAGAATACCACTTCGGTCGCGCTTGGGATTACCCGATTTCGGCTGCGTTATTATAACTATTTTGGGACAGAATTGCCGACTCCGGTGGTGGCGGATTCGCTATCGAAAATTCGTGAAATTGAGGTATCACTCACACTGGAAAGCATTGAAGGCATGAAAGAAACCTATTCAACATCAAAATATCACACCCGGATTACACCTAAGAATTTGCTTATTCAATATCCAGGGTAGATCACTTGTTATTTAAACGGATTGAAAATGGGAAAATATGTAATATTCGTCATCATGGGATTGTTTGCCAGCATTTTCACGCTGCGAATGCAGGCGAATCGTTTCATTACCAACAGCATAACCAATTATGTCGAAAAACATAACCAATTCATGGCTCGAAATATCGCCAATTCCGCTGCATTAGTGGCGCTTAATGCGTTGACCATTGATGTTCACGAAACTCAGGGACAAAACAACTCGCCATTATTCGGAGGCGTTTATTCCTATTACTTTGAGAGAAATAATGAAGATCAATCGCTGGGTCCCACAGAAATTCGCGTCACATCCATCGCCAACTATCTCGGTCATACCGACTCGGTGATTGTGTTGCTGACCCGCCCCTCGTTTTCGCGTTACGCCTATTTTACAAACCATGAGGGAAATATCTGGTTTTCGAGCGGCGATACTATTCGCGGTCCCTGTCACACCAACACCTATTTTCAGATGGCGTATGAGCCGGTTTTTTTCGGCAAAGTTACCAGCCATCGGGTATTTAATGCCCACTCTCCTTATCGAAAATATACATCAGGAAGCACCAATCCCCATTTTTTAGGAGGGACGGAATGGGGTGTTCCAAAACTTACCATGCCCGATGAAATTCCCCAGGAATTAATCGACGCCGCGCAAGCTGATGGCATCTATATCAATAATCGATACGTCTGGATTGAGTTTCAAGCCGACGGCACGGTGCGCATCGCCGCTAAAAACTCTGCTTCAGAGCCGAACCAGAATCAATACACAACTTATAATTTGGCTGGTACCAACGGCGTCATTTATGCGCACAATCACAGTACCAGACCCGTGGTCCGAGTTGAAGGTACTGTCAATGGTCAGGCAACACTGGCGACCCGTGGGTCGATTTTGGTGACATCGGATATTGTTTACCACGATAATCCAATGACTAACCCTAACTCCAATGATATGCTGGGTCTGGTTGCGGCGCAAGATATAATCGTTTACAATAGTCAACTGGATCAGGACCGGACAATTCAAGCGACAATTATGACTTTGAATCCAGCGGTTGCCAACAACAAAAACTTTTGGGTTCACCGTTATAGTAACCAACGATACGGCACATTACATCTGCTCGGCGGTTTAATTCAAAATTCCAGAGGCGCGGTCGGAACAGTTGGTAATCAATACACACGAAAGGGATATTTGAAAGATTATCGCTGGGATCCACGGCTGGCAACAATGACGCCTCCCAACTTTCCCATGTTGTTTGTGTTGCGTAAAATCGCCTGGTGGGATTAACTCCCCCCCTGCTCGGAATTATTAATCTACAGATTGCCTTTACGATAAAACATTTAATAGCGCTATCCGCATCAACATCAGTTTGATTGAAGACAAAGGTCGTGTCCGAGTTCATAAAATTCTATGAAATAAATGGTTATTCCAATTTGAAATCAAACTAATTTCAGATTGTAATTATCCTGTATCATTTATGACGCTTTTTTTATACTGGCCATTTTTTCATCTTCAATTAAAATTATTTATATTGCTCAAGTAAAGCCTGAAAACACTTTGCCTAATTCCAATAAAATCAATATGGATACAGGACGATGAAAATTGTATCGACACAGCTTTACTTTCATTTAAAAAATTGACGTCAATTTGATCAAACTCTGGTACAATGTTTGTCATAATAATTTCAGAAAAACCAGCTTTAAAAATAATAACGATAAAATTAGAAAGGGTTGGGCGATGAGAAAGATAGCTTTGTTTTCTTTCGTGGTGTCGATGGGTTTATGCTTTTGTTTGTTAGTCGGGAATGTTATCGCTAAAAATGGCGCGAAAACAGGCGATGGGTCAGCCGCGTCAAAATTGGCTGTTGTTTTAATCTCCAGTAAAATTGATAACGCCGAAAATATCGCAGCAGCCGTCGATGAGCGTGCGGTAAAAATTGTTTACGATTATCGTGAAGCCAATTTAAAATTGATTAATTTGACAATTGAAGAGATAGTTCAGTGGAAAGGCCGCAAAGTGGATCATCTGGTAATCATGTGTCATGGCGCCCCGGGAAATATTCATCTCGGAGAAAAAGAAATCATCGATTTAAATGCGGTGAAGATGAAACGCGAAAATTGGGCAACGCTGGGAAAACTACTCAATACCGGCGCCAGAATCGACTTTTTCGGCAGCGAAATTGGCTGGGGAACAGACGGCGCCAATTTAATCAGCGCCATTTCAAATTTAACCGGCGTAGCAGTTGGGGCAAGCAAAAACTCTGCCGGCAATATTCACGATGCCAACTGGAAGTTGGAAGCGACTACGGATCTGAACCCGGTTAATCCACCGATCAATTTTTCACAGTTGATGAAAACACCGATCTACTTTTAGAAAAAATGCGCTTCCTTTTATTGGAAGCGCAATTATACCAATGCCGCTGGTTGCCGCCCCTCTACCAGCGGCTTGGTTTATTTTAACGAGAAAAGCACTGATCGCCTTGATAATTAACAATTTCTCCGGACCACTTTTTATAAATAACAGCGCCTTTTCAAACTTGATATGGGATTGATATTCTTTATGAGATCGGCATAAAAATTATCGCGTCCGTCCTGATTTATACCCAATGGAATCTGTGCCGGATAGCGAAGGTTTTTAAATATCCATCGTGGAAAATTATACAGTAAAATTTAGAGACAAAAAAATATTAAAGCAAACAGTGCTGGTTCAATCGCTAATACAAATAAGAAGGTAACCGTTCATGGGGTAATGTTGTTTATTCATTTAATTTATATCCTGCTTAAGCTGGATATAAAAGGATTGCACTCCGTAATAACTTAAAAATCCTACTCTGTTAACGGTTACTTAAGAAGCAATCAATTTCATTTTTCCATGGAGTATTTATCATGGACTCAGAAGTTATCATCCCCTGGCAGAAAATAGTGAGTAATTCTTCGAAATCTCCAACAGGCAATACCAAAAAAGTATTAATAATCGACGATTCGGAGGTGAATCGTCATCTATTAAAAGCTTTGTTAAAGCAAATTGGTTTAGAATCTTATAGCGCTGTTGACGGAGATGAGGGATTAAATCAATTCAAAAAAATAAATCCCGATATCACTTTTCTGGACATTGTCATGCCAAAACGTTCAGGACTGGATATTTTAAAGGAGCTCAAAACAATTAAACCTGATGCGATCATCATTATGATCAGTTCCTATGTGAACAAACAAAATATTCAGGAAGCGAAAAATTCAGGCGCGGATTGGTTTGTCATCAAGCCCTTTACACGTGAAAAAATTTTAGAAGTGATCGATAAGTTCAGTCGCGTCTCCTGAAATTTATCGAACGAATAATTTGCAAAAAAAGGAAGAAATCCAAAAATGATATGCTCTAAATGTGGTTCAGATAATGTAGATTGGGGCGCCTACTGCAAAAACTGTGGCGCCGCACTGGGTAGTGTATGTCACTGCAGTTTTGTCAATCAGTCCGGGGATCATTATTGCGGTGGTTGCGGCAGACCTTTGCTGAAAAATGACGCCACTGGTGATGAAGCAGATCTTTCGGCTGAAATATCTCCGCCCCCTGGCTATCAGTATTCAAAAATTGAAATCCAAAAGTTGATTCAGGAAAGCATCTATTTTAAAATCGACAACAGAAATGATTTAGACCAAAGCGACATTGATAATATTTTCAATGTAACCCCTTAAGCAAGATCAACTGATTATATTAAAACATAACAGGAAAATAGCAATGGCTTCTACCGAAGATCAGATACTTGTTCATGAATTGTTAAAGCGCGATCTATTGAGTCGTGAAAAAATGATAAAAATCCAGGAAGCGGCGCGCAAAGCGCTCGAGACCGAAGGGGTTTCAAAAACACTGGTAAAATTTTTGGGGATTGATGAAAATAAATTAGCTGAAATCATTTCGGAAAAATTTAATATCCCCAATATTCACGACATTAATGGCCTGGCAAGCGTACCGGTCCCGGGTATCGCCGAGGATGAACTTTTAACCAACTTTCGTTTTATCCCGGTGATCTGTGATGACAATGAGTTGACTATCGCAATTGTAGATCCGCCGTACGAAAAACACATTGACTTTCTCAAAAAAGTTACCAATCTCAATATTGTACCGGTTGTATTGAAAGTATCAGATTTTGACCAACTCTATCAAAATACCAACCATCGATCTCCCCGTCTCCGGCCTATTCAAATTGACTTTGATGAAATTGATGTTGCAAAACGGGGAATCAATTGGGCAAACGAAGCTGAAAAAACCGGACAGCTCCCGGTTGCCAGTAAAGTGCTGGAAAAATTAATCCAGACAGCAATTACCACCAACTCCAGCGATATTCATTTTGAATCAATATCTGGAAGACTGTTGAATATTAAATATCGCTTGAATGGTGTTCTGCAAAGAGTGGTAACGCTGCCTGAGGCTTACAGCAAAACAATTCCCTCCGTTATCAAACAGAGCGGTTCCACCGACTCTTTCGGAAAAGGAAAAATACAAGAGGGACATTCGATTTTTACTGTTCAGGGCAGGCAGGTTCATACCCGCATCAATATTATTCCCACCAGCGCCGGAGAAAAAATAACCATCCGCATCCTGAAGAAACATCTCGATGTCATTAATCTAGAAGAGATCGGCTTCTCGCTGCACGATTTTCAACTGATAAAAGAATTGCTTTCATTTCCGGAATCTGTCATTCTGTTCGTTGGTCCTGCCGGCTGCGGAAAAACTACCACCTTGTATTCATCGCTGAATGAATTGAAGCATGATTCCAAAAACATCGCTACCGTGGAAAGCCCGATAGAAAGCCTGATAGAAGGCATTAATCAAATTTCCATCATGCCCGGCAAAGACCACAGCTTTGCCGAGGCCATTCGAGCGTTATTTCACCACGATGTTGATATCCTGGCGCTCGGCGAAATCCGACACAAAGAAGAAGCCGAGTTGATGATCGAAGCCGGTTTAACCGGAATGGCCGCCTTCTCCACATTACAGGCTGCAAATGCGATCAAATCTATCTATCGGTTGCAGCATCTGGGAGTGAGCATAGCCGAGCTGGCTTTAGTGATTCGTGGAATTGTAGCGCAGCGTTTTGTGAGGCGAATCTGCCCCCATTGCATAACCGAGCACCGTCCCGATGCTGCGATGTTGGAAAGGGCAGGTCTGCGAAATTTGCCCGACGATTTTAATTTAAAAAGGGGTACCGGATGTAAATCCTGTCTTGGCAGCGGTTATTTGAATCGAATTCCGCTGTTCGAAATTCTGATGATTAATGACAGGATTAGCTCAATGATTCAAAGTGGTAAATCATATAACGAAATAAAAATATCGGCTGAGGCAAATGGCTTTACCGACATAAGATATGATGGCATTCGGAAAGCATTGGCAGGAATCACCACGCTGGAAGAAATAGTTCGGGTTACCTAAGCCTGAGGCTGTTTGCAATGAATTCTGCACCACCCGCAGCCATTTTATAACATGATCGCAGGCAGCGCAGAGATAATCAGCTAACCAGAAAACTATTCGATTCGTTTAATAATATGATATCCCATGCGGGTTTTTATCACCTTGCTGGTCTCACCAACTTTTAATTGCGATAACGCGGCATCCAGCTCAGGCAATAAATCACCTTTGTTCACAATTCCCAAATCCCCGCCTTTTACTGCATTGGGTCCCTTTGATCTTTCTGTTGCCAGTTGTTTAAAATCTGCCCCCTTAGTCAATTGCGTACTGATTTCCTGAGCTTCTGCTTCGCTATCCACTAAAATATGCAATACCCGAAAATTGAATCCTTCAATATCAAAACGGGATTCGGTTAAAGAATTTTTCCAAATATATCCAATAACCTGAACTGCGACCCAATTGCCCTGTTCGCCCAGTGCGATAATTTTTGCGCCCTGGGGCAGTTGACATATAATCGATCCATTTGGCGACAGCCGCAGGTTTTCAAATTCAGGTTTCACAAACAGCTCATCGCCTTGTTTGATTTTCAGCTGAGCCAATAAAACAAACGGTGCGGTTATAATGAGCAACAGCATAATTATAAATACACGCTTCATCTTGGTCCCTCCACTTAAAAAGTTAAATTCTAAAACATAAGCTCTATTTTTTTTCAACGTTGGTATTTATGTAAAAATTCTGTTACCTGGCTAAAATTTGGTATGCCTTTGCGCCCTCCGAGC
>DSAU01000408.1 GCA_011046315.1 bacterium | reverse complement strand
TGGCGCAGGCTGCCGGCTGAGCGGCTAAAATGTGTCAGCAAGACCTGGCGCAGGTTCTGCGTCAAATACCATCATTTCACGATCCTAATCTGTTATTTGGATTGGATACGCTGGGAGACGCCGGCATTTATCAATTGAGCGAAGAGATCGCTCTGGTTCAAACTGTCGACGTGCTGACGCCTATTGCTGACGATCCATTTGTATTTGGCGAGATCGCAGCTGCAAACGCACTCAGCGATGTTTATGTCATGGGTGCGATACCGATCACTGCACTGAATATTATCGGTTTTCCCGCAAAATTGGAGCTGTCATATTTGTCGGAAATTATTAAAGGCGGCAGTGAAAAGATCAGAGAGGCGGGTGCGGTTATACTGGGCGGACATACGATCAAAGATGATGATCCAAAATATGGATTGGCGGTAACCGGCATTGTTCACCCCCAAAAAATTATCACCAATCGCGGCGCCAAACCGGGAGACGTTTTAATTTTGACCAAACCGATTGGCACCGGTATAATTTCCACCGCACTTAAAGCAGACGCTGCCTCTGATACAGCGATTGAAAAAATTAATCAGAGCATGAAAACATTGAACAATGTTGCAGCACGCACCATGGTCGAACTCGGCGTAAATGCTTGTACTGACATTACCGGTTTTGGCCTGCTGGGTCATGCCTTGCAATTGGCGCAGGCGAGCGGTGTGAGTTTGATTATCGAATGGAAAGAAGTACCGATATTTGAAGAGGCGCTGGAATACGCGGAGCAGGCGCTTCTACCCGGCGGCACTATTAAAAATTTCAAATTTGTGGAACCGCAGGTTGAATTTGACGCAGCTGTCAATGATGATTGGAAAATGATCCTGGCTGACGCGCAGACTTCAGGCGGGCTGTTAATTTCAGTTGAGAAAGCAAAAAGTGAAACATTGATAAAATTGTTAAAAAACCGGGGAGTTAAAACAGCCCGAATCATCGGAACGGTTTGTGCACCGATGGAAAAATCGTTATGTGTGAAATGAATCGGCAGTTTGCTTTTAATGATATTGGTAAATATCAATCTGTGGTTCAATTGGCGCCAATTCGCTGTTAATCGTCTGTAACGGATTTGATCGCTAAATGCGGAAGCGAAACCTGAACTTCATTTGACGGCGGACTCTCGTTATTCACCCGGTCCAGCGCAGTAACCACATAATAATAGATGTTGCCGTGTGAGAGCGAACTATCAGTAAATTCCGTTGTTAATCCGGCAGTTATGTGGATTAAATTTTCGGCTTTGAAAATATCGACCGGCGTTTTTTCGGAGCGAAAAATATTATAACGATGAACATCTGCAATTTCCACTGAACTGTCCGGCAGACTCCAGCTCAATTTTACAGCGCCAGCTGAATTGATTTGAGCGGCCAGCTGGCGTGGATCCATGGGCGGTTTATTTTTTTTCCAGGGCATTGACGGTAAATTGGCTTGGTACATAAAACCATTGGTTTGAAGCTGGCTGATTGCCTTTTCCAATCCGGAATAACTGAAAAATACCATTCCGTTTCCCCCCTCGCGGACTATTGCCACTTGCCTGAGCAATTCATCCAGGGGCCAGTTACTGCTGCCCAGTTGGTTGATGGATAAACCGGGAAAGATGTAACGTTGGTGAGGATACTTTTTGAGCCAATCCTGTGTTATGGGGCCAAACGGTGCTGTGGGATGATCGGTTTGCCAGTAGATCATCGGGCAGATAAAATCGATCTTGCCATCGCGAATCCAGCGTAGTCCGTCCTGATAAACCACGTGAAAACCGTTCCATTCGCTGTAGTCGTATTTGCCGATAACTGCCGCCGATATTTTTAACCACGGCTTGAGCCTGGTGGCGCTGTCATAAAATTTTCGTACGAACTGATTAATATTCTCCCGCTGCCAATCAGCCCACGACAGATTTTGTGGATTTCCTTCCGGAGAATTGAACAGCCTGAGACTAATCGCATCTTGAGAATAACCCAGTTTGGGTGAATTTTCCGGATAACGAATGTAATCAAAATGGACGCCATCGATGTCATAGTTTTCCGCCATATCGAGGCAAACATTGTGCACATATTCACGGACTGCGGGAATTCCCGGACTTAAGTTGACATAATGCCCGCTGAGCGCCATCGGTGTCCCGGCGCTGTCGCAGACGATCCATTCAGGATGCGCATGATAGACATGTTCCGGTAGAGTCCGTGGAGGAGGGGTGGTTCCTCTCCATGCCGGAAAAGTATTGACCCAGGCATGCAATTCCATTCCGCGTTGATGCGCCTGATCCACTGCAAAAGCCAGCGGGTCCCAGTTGGGATTTTTTCCCAGCGTTCCGGTGAGCAGGTCGGACCAGGGTTCGAACTTGGATTGATAAAAGGCATCGCCGTTGCCGCGCACTTGAAATAAAATCAGATTGAGGTTGGCGCGTTTTGCTACATCGAATATTTCGATTATTCGAGCTCGCTGCGCCTCGGGATTATCAACAATTTCAACTTTTGCCCATTCCCAGCGCGTTACCCAGATGCCGCGCGCTTCCTTGGTTTGATCATAGCGGATTTTAGGTTCTTTACAGACAAATCCAATGAGTGACAGTGAAAGTATGGCGAGAATAAATGGTGTTAGTTTTTGATTCATTTGATTTCCTGGTTTGATTAACTGTTCTATTTTTGGGCTAACATTTCAATGATTTTTTTCCTGCGGTCTTCAAAAAACGGTTCTGCATCCCGGCGGGAAAAGGTGCGCTGGGAAAAATCGCGCGAGGCGAGATTGGTTAAAAAACGATTTTCAAAATCAGCAATGCGCTTGCCGTAAATATGGAACGAGTCGGATTCATCCACATATCGACCGATTTTAATTTTCTTAGCCAGCCGTTCAGCGACAGCTTCGGCGATGTATTCCATCACATGAATGAAAGCGAAACAGTTCATGAATGAAGCGTCGTAGGCGTCGCGACTGCGGAAACGGATGTTCATATTTAGCGTGGGATCGCTGTTTTCGTCATTGAGAATTCGGAACCACATCGACTGCAGGCAAGCTGGGTCGTAGATGTCGGTGTCCATGTAAGGTTGCCAGGTTATCGCCTGTGCTTGTCGGGTGTAAGGCTGTTGTGATAGTTTTTCGATGACGTATTGAATTTGATCAATCTGGACAAATTTTTGAGTCTCGCCGTCGATTTCACGGTCCACCACCTGTACATAATCGTGGTCCAACAGGAAATGCGATGTCTCATGGTTATGAAATACTTTTTTCTGTTCTGGCGACAGTGAACATAACTTTTGATCGAACAAGCTCAGCGGAACCTCGTAATTGAAAAGCCTGGCGTGATAGGTGTACTGCCAACGGGTATCGCAAGGATCGAGCGGATCCCGGATCCAGTGATCCTTGATGCCGTCGCGCACTTCCTGCACATATTCTTCCAAATCTTCAAATCCACCGGGGATACCGCCCAGGTGGATCATCGGCTCAGAGTCTGGTTGCTCGATGGAGATAATTATTGAACAATCTTTGCTGGGGGGATCGATGAAATTTCCACTTTGGTCGCGGGCGTCGTACTGAGTGCGAATCTCGCAGCCGTAAGCGTACAGCCCGATCATGGCGTTTTCCCAGGCTTCGGCAAGCGAAACTCCGGAAGCTGCGACGACAGGAATATTACCATTTTGGGCGCTACTGACCAAGTGAATTCGATCATGTTTTAAGTTTAATATTTTTTGAAATTCTTTGTTTTTCATAAAAGTTACCTGCTTTTATATAATTTTGAAAATTTACAGCTCAATTGAGCTGGTCATTTTTGACAAAGTCATTGGCTACAATCAACAATTAAATGCAAATCATGCTTTTTCCAGATAATGTCCACCTCTGGCTTCGATGATTTTAAGCCAGACCGCGAAGCTGAGTCCCAACACCCCCAAAGCAGCGAACATAATCATCGCTGGATTGTAGCTGCCCACAGAATCATGAATCGCGCCAACTGCCAGCGGAAAAATAAATAATCCGATGTTTTGCACCATGGCAATCACGCCATAAGCGGTTCCCAGTTGTTTTTCTTTGACCATCAACGGCAGTGCAGGCCAGAGTGCAGCCGGAACCAGTGAAAAAGAAATTCCCAGTACGATCATCGGAATCCATGGATTGATGTTAGTATAAGCCATTGAGACATGACAAGGGATCATTGCCAGCGAGCCGATGATAAGCATGGTTGCCCGCTTTCCGATCCGGTCCACAATGGCGCCGAAAATCCAGGTGGTGAACATTGAGATGAGAATAATGGTTCCGGCGAGTCTGCCGGCGGCAACGGTATCCAGAGTGTAGCGTTCAACAAAAAAATCGGTCGCCGCGCCCTGAAACGGGAAAATCGCCGAATAATAGGTCATACATAACAGGCTAATTACCCAGAACGCCAGCGGTAGTTTTAGCGCCTGACGCAATTTAAACGGTTGTTCATCGACTTCCTCGACAAAGGAGACAAAGTTCCTTTTCTCACCATAACGATCCAGTATGCCATATAGAAATGTAACAAAAAGACCGAAAATGTTAATCGCGGCGACGATCCACAGCGCCGAGCTGAGTGTAAAATTTTCAGCAATCCAGGGAAGCCCAAAAAATGCGGCGTAGGTTCCGGCTCGGCACAGGAACAAATTGATGCCGAACGCCATTGCCAGCCCGCGATTCTTGAACCATTTCGCCAAAATTTTATTCATTACCACATAATAGGATTCGGCGCCGATTCCGAAAAAAACCCTCCCGATTAACATGATGATGTAGTTTTCACTGGCTGTCAAAACAGTTCCCAATGTGAAAAGAGCGGTAAACAGAATCGCAGCTTTTCGGACGCCAAGTTTATCCGCTAACACACCGCCGATCACCACAAACAAAATCACCGGGATTGAATAGATGCTGTAAAGCATGTAAACCTGAGTTGAGGACAAACCTAGCTCTTGTTTTAAAAGTGGTGTTAATGGACCGATACAGTCGTAAGCAAAATAGCTTGCCATCGCTGCAATGCTGATGAACACCAGCGCCAGATAGGCTAATAGATAGATGTAGGTATTGGAATAAGCAGAAGTGGTTCTATTTTCCATGCCGTTACCTTTCGCAGTTTCTAAGTTGGTCTGATTTCGATGCATAGTTTCAGTTGGTTACTAATTTATTTTAATAATTCATCAATGTCAAGCAAATTTTTGGGATCGACCAGAAATGTAACATTTTTTTAATGAAATGGTAGTTTCATCTTGACATTCACGGGATAAATTATTATATTATTTCTGTTTTGTTCTAAAATAATAATCAGGGTCCGTCCGAAAGCGACTCTAAATTGCCCGTTGTTGTCATTGCAATCGCGCTGAAGCGGGCTTGCAATGACAGTTTAAGGCGCTGTTTTCGGACAGACTGGAATAAGTTTGGTCAGCTGAGTTCATAAACTGTCGGAAATTTATGGGACAGAGCAAACAAGCAAAATCAGCGTCCGCGGTCAGAGAGAGCAATGCTGTTAAAATCTCATTAGCTTTCATCGTTATCATTGCAGTAGGCTTTCTGTTACATTTTTTGCAATCCATTTTAAAACCACTATTCATCGCTTTTATTTTGTCATATATTTTTGAACCGCTGGTCAATTTGATGCGCCGGATAAAAATTCCCAAGTTCATAGCTATTTTCGCGGTATTGATCATCACTTTTGTCATCTTTTATCTTTTTGGATTGATCATTTACTCCAACGTTCATACTTTTACACAAGAATTTCCCAAGTACCAGCTAAAAATCAATGAGCTTTACCTGAGCATCATCACGAGCCTGAAAATCCCTCACGAGGATGTGTTGAAATATTATTCGCAAGTTAATTGGGGAGAGCTGCTTCAAAAGTTATCCATTCCGGAGATTTTATCGTCCAGCGTCGGTTCGTTCATCAGTTTTCTGGCAAATCTGTTTCTGACTTTGCTGTTCACCATTTACATTTTGCTGGGGCGCGAACATTTGATTTCAAGAATCGCCAAAGCTTTTCCCGGGGAACGGTCGGAAAAAATTTATCTCGTAATGGGAAATATCAATGAGGGGATTCAAAAATACTTTTTTACCAAAACGCTGATCAGCCTGGGAACCGGCATTAGCACGGTCATAGTGCTGAAAATTTTTGATGTTGACTTTGCCTGGATTTGGGGACTGGTGACTTTTTTGATGAACTTTATTCCAAACATCGGTTCGGTGATCGCAACCATTTTTCCGATTCTGGTGGCGATATTTCAGTTTGGTGGTTTTTTTCCGGCGCTTTGGGTCGCAATTCTGCTGATTTCAATTCAAGTGAGCTGGGGAAATATCATCGAGCCCGCAGTCATGGGACGCAGCTTGAACATGAGCCCGTTGGTAGTGATTATGTCGCTTATTTTTTGGGGATTCGTCTGGGGACCCATCGGAATGATCCTGGCGGTTCCGATCTCATCAGCGATACAGATTATTTGTCGCAATATTGATGTGTTGAAACCGATCAGCATTTTAATCGCTGAGGAATAATAACGCATGAAAAATATGTTGTGCAAATAATTGCCTATGGCATATTGACAAAGCTTGCACAATTAGCGTATTATTGATGACAAAAGCAATAAAAAAAAATATATAAATATTGGTAATTATTATTGTTAAATGGTTTGTCTGAATTGTTGGAATAAAAATTGCATTTTAACAACAATTGAATAAGCAAAAATAATCAACATAACTAAATTACAACCAATATTGTCGATAGGGAGGAGGTGGTAAGATTAGCGCATTTTTACAGAAAAAGATGATAACACTAAAACCGAAGGAGGTGATGAGACCAATCAACTAACATCGATATTCGATGACCATCATTTTGTGAAGTATTTTTCAAACGAGAAACCATAACGGAGGAAACATGAACAAAAAGATTTTTGTTGTGTTAACAGTACTGCTGTTGGCACCAACGGTCATTTTTGCCGCCATTACCGGCAAAATATCCGGAAAGGTGGTCGATCAGGACACTGGTGAACCCCTTCCCGGTGTTAACGTAATGCTTGTCGGTACGATGATGGGAGCTGCGACCGATATTAACGGTATTTATATTATGTTGAACATTCCAGTAGGTACCTACACGGTTCGCGCAACTTACATCGGCTACAAGACAGTTGATATCAGCAATATCCGCGTACATCAGGATTTAACTGCTGAAGTTAATTTTGAGCTACCCGGTACGGTTCTTGAAGGTGAAACGGTCAGCATTGTCGCTGAACGACCGATCATAAACAAGAACGTTACCAACACTGTAAAAACCCTCGAGGCGGATGACCTTAAAAACATTCCTATGAGAGGAATGGAAACGGTCATGAACCTGTCGTCGGCAGTGGTGACTGTGGGCGGTAGACAACATGTTCGCGGCGGTCGAGCCGAGGAGAATGTTACTTATGTCGATGGTGTAATGACTTCGCTGATCAGAGATGGCACAACCAACGCTTTATCTGTTATCAATAATGCCATTGAAGAAGCCAACTTTCACGCCGGCGGTTTCAACGCAGAATACGGATTTGCTAATTCAGGCGTTCTGCTGACCACGACCAAATCCGGCGGCAGCGATTATCATTTCACCCTTGAAGGCATTTCTGATGAAGTGTTTAAAAATAATGAGGGTCAAACGCTGGGAACCCAATCCTGGGGTTATAACACTTACACTTTTACCGCTGGTGGTCCCGTACCGTTTGCAGATCCTAATAAGATGCGCTTCTTCTTAGCGGCGGAGCGCAATTATAACGGCGGTTATGCCACCAACTGGCACGGAATTCAGCTTGACACCTTCCTGGTATCGTTTGGAGATACGTTGCCGATGAAAGCTGATTATGGTCCCGGTCCGATCCCCGGATATTTTAACTCCACCTATGATTTGAATGGCAACTTGAGTTACACCCCCAGCCCGTCTTTGCGATTCAAAGTCGGTGGTACTTACCATACCGGTCAGGATCGAGGCGGCAGCCGTTGGAGCGCCCTGTGGAATATGGATAAATTGCGCCTCAACAAAAGATGGAATGCCAGTGCTTATCTCAAGTTTACCCATCAGGTAAGTCCGCGAATGTTTTATACGTTTAACTTAAACTATTTCTACTGGAAACAAGAGTATGGCGATCCTGACTTGTGGGATGATATTGCCAAATACGGCGATCCTGAGTACAATAAGGGGTTAAGAGATTGGGGCAGAGGTTATAACTTCAGCCTTTTCGGTTTGCTCAATCCGTCGCGACCGGGTGAGGTTATTACCAGGTACGGAAAAGACGCCCAGGAAAACTTTGGTCCCAAATTCGATTTGACCTGGCAGTTCAACAATTATAATGAATTGAAAGCCGGGTTCCAATACGACTATTACACTGTCCGAAGATTATTCCACTACAGCACATCGGCCATCTCGTTGGGTTTGCATAACCGGGAAGTGGATCCGGAAAACAATCTGACCGATTATGATATTTTCAGGAACAATATCATTAACTATGGCTATGACATCTGGGGCAACGAGATCAGTGAAGATCAAATTTATGATGTAACCACTGATCAGGGTGCGATCACCAAAGCCAATGGCCAGGATGCGCCGCGGCATCCGGTTCGGGCAGCGTTTTATATTCAGGATAAAATTGAGTTGAAAGACCTGGTCTTAAATGCTGGTCTTCGCATCGATCATTTTAACTCCGGAGTCAAGAGCTGGAAGGATCCAGCGCGATTAATCATTAATGAAACCAATTTAATTGATGACGAATCGCTTGGTGATCCCAACACCTTCACCATTATCAGTCCGCGTGTGGGATGGTCGTTTCCGGTAACCGAGAAGACTGTGTTCCATGCGCAATTCGGCAAGTTTGTACAAATGCCTCAGGCAAACGATATGTACGACGGCCATTCTGCTGCGGCGAGATTTCTGCAGGGCGGCAACGCCCGTACCATGCCCAATCCGAATTTAAAACCTATGGAGACCATTCAATATGAGGTTGGAATTAAGCAGCAGATTGGTATGAACGCCAGTCTGGGGATTACCGCGTTCTATAAAGATATCAAAGATTTTATCCAGTTGCGCATTTTCTTCCCGGAAGCTGGTTATGGTTATGCTTCCTATTATCAATTGCAAAATATTGATTATGGCACCACCAAGGGAATGCAGTTCAGCTTGAACTTACGCCGGACCAATCGCATCAGCGGATCATTTGACTACACCTATTCCAAGGCAATGGGGACTGGTTCTAACAGCACCAGCCATTTCGACATTGCCTGGCAGGATCAACAGCTGAGATTCCCGACCATTATAATGCCGCTGGAATATAATCAGGATCATGTGGCAAATGCTAACGTTGATTTTCGCCTGACCAAGGATGACGGTCCCACACTGTTTGGCGTAAAGCCGTTGGCTAATCTGGGCGTCAATGTTTACTACACCATGCATAGCGGCTCCCGTTTTACCAAAATTGAACCAGGTCCCCGGGGTTTGTTCGCACAAAATGCGCCGAGACCAATTGAGGCGCTCAATGCGTCGGTGATGCCCTGGTATAATCGGATGGATTTGAAAGTCGACCGGGCTTTTGAAGTGGGGCAATTCCATTTTAAACCTTACATTTGGATCTATAATGTGTTCAATCGCAAGAACGTTACCGGTGTTTATAACCAAACTGGCGATCCCCATGATAACGGCTGGTTCTTAACCCAGGATGGCAAAGATTGGTTGGAAATCAATGGCGAGCAGGGTGAATATATCGCCAGAGAAACTCTGAATGGTGGTGGAACAACCAATCTGAGTACCCCGAGAATTTTGCGGTTCGGTATAATGATTGAGTACTAATCCATCGATTCTAAAAAAGTATAATTCGTTTTCTTGATCAGGAGGAAAAGAGATGTTAAAAAAAATCATACCCGGATTGATCGTGTGCTTGATGTTGCTTTCGATCTCCACTTCGGTATTGGCAGAAGAAGCGACGACTTCCGGTTCATCGTTAAATAAAGCTCTTACTAGAAGAGCCGTTAAATATATTGACATCAACACCATTCGAAGCTCGGTGATGAATAACGGTACCTTTACTCGCCACCCGATTTCCGGTAATGCGGACATGGAATGGCCCAAAGGTTCCGGCAAGACGATCTGTTACGCCGCCGGTATCTGGATTGCCGGGTTGGTGAACGACGAAATTCGCACCGCTTGCGCCGATTATAATGTCGAGTATCAACCGGGAAATATTTTGCCGGATGGAACTCCCGATGATCCGTCAAAAGCGGAATACCGCGTTTTTAAGGTTCAAAAAGATGCTCCCAATGGCGACGCAGACCTACCCCCCGGCGTCGATCCGCTGGAGCTCGATACCTGGGCTGACTGGCAAACCTACGCCGAAAAACAGGGCGCACCCAGAGTTGCCGATGAAGATGGCAATTGGATTGGGTTCGGAGATCAGATGTTGTATGCTGTCATGAATGATCTGGATCAAAACCTGCATAATGGCTGCTACAATACCCTGCCCATCGGTATTGAATTACATTTACTGGTTTTCGGTTTTGACCGGTCAGGTGCGTTGGGAAACACTATTTTCAGTAAATATACCGTAATCAACAAAGGAAAGCATGATCTGCAAGAAGCTTACATCGGCGCCTGGGCAGACGTTGATTTGGGCGACGCCAACGATGATATGATCGGTTTTGATCTCGAACGAGGGATGTCGTACTGTTATAACGGAAAAGACATCGACTCTGAATATGGTTCGAGACCGCCGGCGTTGGGCTGGGACTTTTTTCAGGGACCGATTATCAATTCGCCGGGTGACACGGTTAAGCTTCCTGACGGAAGAATTTTTCCGGATAAGAAAAAATTGGATGCGACGTCATTCAATAAATATTACAACAGTCATGCGATTTTTAGGGATCCTCCATATTCAGCGCAGGGCGCAGAATGGGTCTATAATTATTTAGCGGGACTGACCAAAGAGGGCGACCCCTGGGTCAATCCGATTACCGGTGAAGAGACGACTTTTCTGAACACCGGCGATCCGGTCACCGGCGAGGGCTGGTTGTCTTCGCATGAGGCGCCTCCCCAGGACATTCGAATGCTAACTGGTTCCGGTCCGTTTACGCTGGCGGTTGGTGATACTCAGGAGATCGTGCTCGGCTGTATCATCGGTCAGGGAACAAACCGGCTTACCAGTATTGAAGTGTTGAGATTTTATAATCAGGAGGCGCAGCAGGCTTATGATCTGGGTTTTGAAGTCCCCAGTCCTCCGCCTGCGCCGCGGGTTGCAATATCTGAACTTGATCGAAAGGTGTTGCTGCAATGGGAAGATAACGCCGAACACTTTGAATCATCATATCAATTCGAGGGATACAACGTATACATCGGCGCTTCTGCTGCCGGTCCCTGGAAACGGTTGGAAACGTTCGATATTATCAATGACCTCGATGTTATTCTGCAGCCCACTTATGATACCAACACCGGTTTGATTCTGGATATGCCCGCAGCTTTTGGAAGTAATCAAGGGTTGAAATATCGCTATCTGTTTACCCATGATTATAACGGTTTCCAATTTGCAAATGGGCGTGAGTATTACGTCATGGTGACTGCCTACGCTTATGATCCACATAGTTTGCCCAATGTGCTGGAGAGTAGCTTTAGCGTTTTAAGGGTGAAACCGCATAAACCCAGACCGGGCACGGTTTACAGCCATGACGTTTATTCTGAAGTTCAGGTGGCGCATACCGCGGGACAAGCCAATCCCAGAAAGTGGGATCTCTGGATCAAATTGATTGATCCACTACGGGTGGAAACTGCCCAGTACAAGATCACTGCTAATGAGGACCAATCCTGGACCTTACTGAAAAATGGGGTTGAAGTGCCCGGATACACCAATCGGACAGACTATGGTATAAACACCAATATCGAATATCGCAATCTTGACAGTCTGGATTTCTTTATTGGGGTTGATTTTAACTTCAAATGGGATCAGTTGGTTAGCTGGGAACCGCAATTGATCGCGGGTAATGAGCAAGTGCTGGAAGGTTTGACCAGTCCTTACCGGCAAAAGGCAAGGTTAACCGATTTTGCAAAAGACGGTCAGTACCGAACCGGGACCAAAAGCCCTGAACTGGTTAACAATCACATTCAGATTCGATTTACCGGTGTGATGGATTCATCAACCATGAAGGTCGTATCCGGAGGTAGCAAAGCCACCCTGATATTCGGTTTCGGCGATCCGGCAAATTTCATGACAAAACATCCGGAAAATCCCAATCCTGGCTCCCGTGATCCGTTTCTGCTTCAGGTCCCGTTTGAGCTTTGGGATGTTACCAGAAATATTCAGTTAAACTGCGCCTTCACCGATAATGCCCAGAAGATCACCGAGATTGATTCCGGTACCTTTGTTCCGACCTGGGCGCCGAGAGGAAAATGTGTCACCTATGTCGTCGCTTCCCCTTATGACGAACAAATTCATAACATTACTCCGGCAGGAGGGGATACCATGGCAACCTGGACCTTTGTTTTCGATGTCAATACCGTTTGGAGAACCGGAGATATCGTCCAGTTGACTATTCCTGATCCGGATACTTTTCCCAAACCAGTTGTTGGTGGAGAAGATGAATGGACATTCAGTTTACAGGGTGAAACCCGTGGAGTTGTTGAGGATGCCAAAAAACGGTTGAATATTATCAATGTTTTTCCGAATCCGTATCTGGCATTCAGTCTGGAAGAAACACAACTTCATGAAGAGCATGTTACCTTTATTAATCTGCCTGAAAGATGTACCATCAGAATGTTCACCATCGCCGGTCAATTGGTAAGAACCATCGAACACGATGATCCGACCGAGACCACACATCGGTGGGATTTGAGAAACGAGAACAACTTACCGATTGCCAGCGGTTTTTACATTGCGCATATCGATGTGCCCAATGTGGGTGAAAAGATTCTTAAGATGGCAATCATTTTCCGGCAGCAGCGATTAAAAAATCTGTAATGTTCATTCTTCATACTCATAACTCTAAATCAAGAAACAAAATGGAGATTTAAAAATGAGATTAAATAAAATAGTCATTATGATTGTAATAATGGCCATAGCCTTCACCACAACTGCATTGATTGCAGGAAACAAAGATAAGGTTGGCGGCGCGGGTGCACAGCAATTATTAATTCCTGTTGGCTCCCGGGCAATCGCGATCGGCGGCGCTTACAACGCTATGGTGAGCGGCAACGAGGCCATCTATTGGAACCCCGCAGGTCTGGATGCATCGGAAGCGACAGCGGAAGCAACTTTTTGTAATCTGCAATGGATTGCCGATACCCAGGTCAATTACTTTGCAATTTCTTCTAAATTTGGCCGGCTGGGGTCTTTTGGCTTGAGCGCCAAAATTTATAGTTTCGGAAAATTTATGCAGACTACTGAATTCGAAACCGAAGGAACGGGTATCGAAATCGAACCCAATATTTCAACTATCGGGGTTACCTTCTCCCGTCAGATGACCGACCGTATATTTTTCGGCGTCAATGCGAAAGTTATTTCCGAAAGTTTCATGCGCATGAGCGCCACCGGTTTTGCGTTTGATGTTGGTGTTCAATATGTCTCCGGCGTCGGCATCAGGATGGGGTTGACATTGAATAATTTTGGCGGTATGATGAAATATCGCGGTGAAGATTTGCAGAAAACTGTTGATATTCCATACACCATCTCCGGTGCCGAACCGGTTGATCTGCGTTTTGAACCCCAATCATTTGAATTACCCAGTACTTTTGAAATCGGTATCGCTTATGATTACCGCGTGAACGATCAAAACATCGTTACCTTTGCTGCCAATTACAAAAACCAGAACTATGGTATGGATGAAGTAATGGGCGGCGTGGAATATGGCTTTAACGACATGTTTTTTATCCGTGGTGGTTATGGGCAAGCGCCCGAGGGTACAGCCGATGATAATATTTTCGGTTTTACAGCCGGCGCTGGAATTAAATATTCATTAGGCGGAAATTCTAAAATTCTCATCGATTATGCTTATCGGGATACCAAGTGGTTTGAAGCTAATCAATGGGTAACTTTTTCTGTCATGTTTTAACCGTTGAAACGGTTTTGTTTTGATGTTTCGAAAAGGATTGATGCGGATAATCGCATCAATCCTTTTCCTATTTTAAGTCAGAAATCATTAACCGATTTTAATTTTAATAGAAAGTCAATGATGAAAAAAAATCTGATAATATTATATAGCGTGGCTATGTTGGTCACGTTAAATAGTGCTGAGCTCCATGCTCAAGGCGGTCTGAGTCTCGGGCTGGACGTTAAACAGTTTCGGTTCAATCAAGATACCTCGCTGGTGGAAGTGTGCTATGGATTAATTGTCGCTGCTGATTCCGAAAAACCAGATAACCAATACGCATTTGAGCTGTCGATTAGTCAGCAGCACCGTGAATTGATTCGTGATATCTGGATGGTCACCGACGAAGCCTTAAAAAATGATAGCGCTGAAAAACAGATGATGGTGGATATACTCCGCTATTTACTCAGTCCTGGTAAATATGATTTTCAACTTTATGCTCAGAGCATTAGCTCACCTGAAATACGGGATAGCATTGCGGTTAAAGATTTTCAAGTAAGGAAATTTACGGCTGATCATTTATCTATCAGCGATATTGAGCTGGCGCAGAATATTACCCCCGCCGATCCTACAGCAACAAAACGTTTTGACAAAAATCAGTTTACTGTCATTCCCAATGTGTTGGATATCTTCGATGAAGAAAATCCGAATGTCTATTAT
>DSAU01000370.1 GCA_011046315.1 bacterium | reverse complement strand
TCTTTTCATTGATATTAACTTTCTTTATTACCTTTCTATCAACTTTTGTAAATTTATCCATATTGATTTCTCACTAAAATTATCATATAGAATTTTATCCATTGTTGAGCCCAAAAAAGAAGCACAAAATTTTTGGTTTGCTCGTACTTCATTTAATGCTCCGAACTTGAATGACCCACGCTCAATTGTGGATGAATCTGCCTACTGGCTGATAAAAACAATGGATCCGAACAAGCGTTACCCGAGACCGACAAAGTAATTGTTCCAAATTCCCTGCCATTGGGATTTTCCCCGACACTGCCACCTGCAGCGCTGGCAATGAGTTGATGACCATAACAAATACCCAACAGCGGAACCATAACCCGCCGAATCCATTCTTCAGTGCGCAGACTCCATTCATTCTGATCAGTCACCATTGCATGGGATCCACTGAGAATAGTTCCACTAAAATCAAGCGGGTTGGGTAGCGACGCAGCATTCAGTGGAGAAACGATCTCCACGCTGCTGTGCTTTACTCTGGCAGCGGTTTGTATCCAATCTTCAAAATCACCATATCGGGCGATCAATTCCGGATGGGACGATCCCAATTTCACAATTAGCAATTTTTTAATCAAAAAACCCTTTCAACTTGCTCAGTACAACAAACAAAATACCTTTATTCCATGTACTGGCTCATTTTTCGTCAGACTCAATCTATTGTGTAACAACCAGGGCTCGGCGCAGTTTGTTTTTAAGCAGCTTGATCTCTTTTCTCACTTTTTTTAATTTTTTGGAATCTCCCTTCTCCTCCAACAATCGATCACGCTCTCGTTTCAGTTTGCGGATTTCAACTTTAATCTTGGCTTTATCAACTCCGACAGCCCGGCGGTGCTGGTACATGTCAATATTCAACGCCTTACAGATGGCTTCCAGCAGATGGTCTTTGTTGAGCTGGGTGTAACCCTGTACCGCTTCGTGTTCAATGCCCGAGGCAATCTCCCGAAGTTGGGCAACGGTTTTTTGCTTGAGGTCTTTGTAGGAATAATCCATAGGTCAACTCCTTCAATTAATTCAATGAATTGGCAGTTTGAACTTTAAAAAACAATGTTGAATAGTTGAGACTCTATAATTTTTTTTAATCGACGACAGTTACCTCAAATTATAGTTGGCTACCTGCTTTGTTTAATATGCCAATATTTTTATAATATTTCAAGCTTTTTTTTACAATCAGCGATAAAACTTCAATTCACTACCAGACTTTTTAACTTCATCCGAGACCTCCTAAAATTGATAGCAAAAATATGTCACCACTACGTGGTTTTACCTGAATTGGACAACGATATTCTATAAACATATCACCGCTACGCGGTTTTCTCGATCATCTATGAACTTAAATCCCGAAGCTGTGATATATTTATAGCAAATTGGCGCCCAAAAAACCTGGTAACTTCGTAGTGACATATTTTTCTCTTTTTTAAAAAGGTATCCAGTAACAAGAGCTTCGATTATAGATGAGTCGCAAACAAGAGAAAGGGCACAATCAGGCTATAGTGGATCAGGTGGTCATGAGCACAAAAAGGGCAGCGCTTTAAATAAAGGTCATATCGCTCAACCAACAGCGATAAATAATGCTTGACATTTTCCGAAGAAATGACTATTATTAATCTGTGGTTGTATGTTGGGTCTTCGGAAAATGGTCGGTCTGCCGTTACCGAAGACTTTTTTATTTTAGTACCTGACAAGTTAAATTGTGTATTTTTTTGGTAAGATATTTTTTAATACACATTGCATGTTATATCTTTTCAACACCTTACAAAGGCTGTTTTTTCGGGCAAACTTTTTGGTGATAGCATTACGGAATTAGTTTCATTTTTAATTTTAAATTTTTAATTTTTAATTCCAGCTTGTCTGGCTTAGGTGTTAATGTAAAAAGGACGTTTTCTGGAGATAGTTATGATTGAGCTAAATTCCATGTTGACGCTATTTCTAATATCAAACATGACAATTCTCTTTTTTGCAGTTTTGCTGACCTCAACCTATCCGCTATCAGCAAAGTTAAAATCCAAAATCAATCTGACCCGACTCCGAGTTGAATATAAAACCAATCCCATCGGAATTGATGTAATGCATCCTCGCCTGAGTTGGGAGATCCTTTCTGATGAGCGAGGCGTGAAGCAGACCGCATATCAAATCCGAGCCGCAGAAGTCGTTGAAAATTTAAAATCCGGTGAAAAATTGGTTTGGGACACCGACAAAGTTCAATCCGATCAATCGATTCATGTCGAATATCAAGGTTTCTCAGTAAAATCGGGACAACGGATTTACTGGCAAGTGCGAATCTGGGACGAACAGGATCATCCCACCGACTGGAGTGAGATCGCATTTTGGGAGATGGGATTGCTCGAGCCGTCAGATTGGAAAGCAAGCTGGATTACACCCGACACCGAGGAAGACATTACTACGTCTCAACCCTGCCCCTTGCTGCGAAAAGAATTTACGCTGACTAAAAAAATCAAATCGGCGCGGCTTTACGTTACCAGCCTGGGATTGTATGAAATACAGCTCAACGGACAGCGAGTTGGTAATGACGTTTTTAGTCCAGGTTGGACCAGTTATTTCAAGCGATTGCAATATCAAACCTATGATGTAACCTCCCTTCTCACTACCGGGGAAAATGTTATTGGTGCGATTTTAGGAGACGGCTGGTACCGGGGATTCTGGACCTGGGATATGATCCGGAACTACTATGGCGAAAAATTAGCTCTGCTGCTGCAAATTCTCGTGGACTACCAGGACGGAACATCAGACATCATCACAACCGACAGTAGCTGGAAAGCAGCAACCGGACCGATCCTCGAATCTGATATTTACCATGGCGAAATTTACGATGCCCGATTGGAAATGAACGGTTGGAGCAAAGTTGGTTTTGATGATCAACACTGGCATCCTGTCAAACAGATCAATCACAATATAAAAAATCTCGTTGCTCCCATCGGACCCGCAGTGTGCAAAATTCAGGAGATCAAACCGATTAACATCATCAAGACTTCCAACGGCGAAACGGTTTTCGATCTGGGACAAAATATGGTCGGCTGGATTCGGCTAAGGGTTCAGGGACCGGCAGGAACAACCGTAACCTTGAAGCACGCTGAGCTACTGGACAAAGATGGCAATTTGTACACCGAAAATCTACGCAAGGCAAAACAGCGGGTTCAATATATTTTAAAAGGCGGCGCAGAAGAAATTTATCAGCCGCACTTCAGCTTCCAGGGTTTTCGCTATGTGGCAGTGGATGGATTCCCTGGCGTCCCAACTTTGGATAACCTGACCGGAATTGTCATTCATTCCGACATGACTGCTGCCGGCGATTTCTCATGCAGCAATGCCATGATCAACCAATTGCAACACAACATTCAATGGGGTCAAAAAGGGAATTTTCTCGATGTGCCTACCGATTGTCCGCAACGGGACGAGCGAATGGGCTGGACCGGCGACGCACAGGTGTTTGCTCCGACGGCTTGCTTCAATTTTGATGCTGCATCGTTCTACACTAAATGGTTGAAAGATGTGGCAGTCGATCAATTTCCCGATGGCGCAATTCCACATGTGGTACCTGATGTACTCCGAACCGGAGGCTCTGCCGCCTGGGAAGACGTTCTGGACACAAAATCCAATACACCACCTTTTCCCAAGCTCAGAGCCGGCGCATCTGCGGCATGGGCTGACGCTGCTGTGATCGTTCCCTGGACGCTCTATCTCTGTTATGGCGATAAGCGAATCTTAGCAGAGCAATACCAGTGCATGAAAGGCTGGGTCGATTATATGAAAAACCAGGCGGGTGACTCGTATTTATGGAACAAAGGCGCTCACTTCGGCGATTGGCTGGCATTTGCTTCCAACCGATCAGATTATCCTGGTGCCACAACCGATAAGGATCTGATTGCAACCGCTTACTTTGCCCATTCGACTAACATCCTTCAAAAAACGGCGATGGTTTTGAAAAAAAAACAAGACGCCCGGATTTACGCCGATTTATTTGAAAAGATCAAGCAGGCGTTTCAAGCTGAATTTGTCACACCAAACGGCCGATTGACTTCCAATACGCAAACGGCGTATTCGTTGGCATTAGCCTTTAATTTATTAGCTGATCCTTTAAAGACAAAAGCAGCCGAACGATTAGCTGCGGATGTTGAAAACTTCAGACACATTACCACCGGCTTTGTGGGCGCCAACCTGATCAATCAGGTGCTCACCGATAATGGCTACTTGGAACTGGCTTACCTGCTATTGAATCGCAAGGAATATCCATCCTGGCTCTATCCGATTACCAAAGGCGCGACGACCATCTGGGAGCGCTGGGACGGCATCAAGCCTGATGCTACGTTTCAGGATGCGGAAATGAACTCCTTCAATCATTATGCTTATGGAGCGATCGGGAATTGGCTTTATCAGGTCGTTGCAGGAATTGAAATCGATCCCAACCAACCCGGCTACAAACATATCATCATTCGACCTCAACCAGGCGGCGGTCTGAGTTCAGCTTCTGCAACTCATCATTCAATGTATGGCAAAATCGAATCGGCGTGGAAGATTGAAAATGGGACTTTTAATCTATCGGTTACCATTCCGCCCAATACGATTGCCACAATAATTTTACCTGGCGCTCAATTAAATAAAGCAATGGAGAGTGGTCAGCCAATTAAAAATGCGAAAGGTATTGTGAATTGTTTTCAACAAAAAAATGACATTAAAATAGAGGCAGGATCAGGTAGCTATTTTTTTTGGGTTAAACAGGATGGTTGAAAATTTAGGCGGAGCTTTATTAAAAGCTATAAATTTAATAGACCACAAAATTGACCAAACTTTGACAAAGAGCTTAACGCCATTGTTTGTTAAAATGTTAGTCGCTGCGCTCTCTTTGCAATCTCTGGGTCTTCTGTGGAGAAAATTACTTTCAATACACTGTTGCGAATAATTAAATATAGTTTTTTTCAAAATAACAGTTACGGAGACAATATTGATATGCGACACAAACACTTTGCTCCTTCAATTTTGTTTAGTTTGTTTTTCTTGTTCAAATCACTCTCAATAATCTCAAATGGCTTCACCCAAACAGCTCCTTACCCCGATCAACAATTCATCATCGAGACCGGCGATTCGCTGATTCAAGGCGCCGAGTTGATAAGCAATATTACCTCATCGGATGATGGAAAATCTATTCAACTGACCGAGGGAGCTACTACCGGCTATTTGATTTTAAACCCTCAGTCCTCTTCCCACCCGTTTGATATTGGTCTGCCTTCCTGGAATGGTACGGCTCCCGGAGATAGCGGTGGTTTTCGAATTCTGATTCGAGTTCCGCATTCCTCGGACTGGTCGC
This sequence comes from bacterium, assembly GCA_011046315.1. Taxonomy (GTDB): domain Bacteria; phylum Zhuqueibacterota; class Zhuqueibacteria; order Thermofontimicrobiales; family Thermofontimicrobiaceae; genus Kaytiofontadaptatus. The sequence goes on along the minus strand of DSAU01000370.1, from coordinate 9,407 downwards.
CCTGGCTCGATGTGGGATACTGGAAAGCCAATTTATGGGGATCGAGAAACTTAAATTTTAGTGGCGGCAGAATTAATATTGATATCGTGGAGCTCTATGATTATGCCACACAATGGCAGTTCGCCATCGAGATTAATCGAAATTCGGCGTCAGTTACATCACCCACTTTATCCTTAGTATCATTTTTTGTCAGCGATAGTCGTACAACCCAAAACATTAATTATACATCGATTCTGAATGATTGCCCTGAGCCAATTTTTATAACAACGACTTTTTTAGCCCAGTATCGGATATCTAGTGAAATTGGCGGCAGAATTTGCTCTCCTACCACTGTTGCGATGATTCTGTTGAGCTATGGCATCGAAGTCGATCCTCTCCAATTTGCGCTGGATACATACGATCCGTATTGGAAAATCTTTGGTGTCTGGCCACGGGTGGTTCAGAACGCGTCTGAGTATGGCGTCAAAGGAACAGTGACTCGCTATCGAACCTGGAGCGAAGCCAGGGAAGTCCTGGCGAAAGGCGGCAGAATTGGGATGTCTATTGGTTCGCCGCTATACACCGGTCACCTGGTGATGTTGGCTGGATTCACGGAAAACGGTGATCCGATTGTTCACGATCCAGCCCGTACTTATGATGGATATGCCCATGTTTTCAATAAATATGATCTGTCGCGTTCCTGGTTCGCCAAAGGCGGCGTGGCTTACACGATCTTTCCTAACGATACTTCCGCAGTCAGCCCGGTCATTATTGCCGAACGACAGCAATCGCCAACCAATTTGAGTTTTGAATTATATCCAAATTACCCCAATCCGTTCAATTCCACCACAACCTTTCAATATAAATTAAATCGAGACGGCTTTGTGGAATTTTATATTTTCAACCTATTAGGTGAGTTAGTCAACACGCTGGTTTCTAAAAATCAATTTGCTGGAATGCATCAGTTCCAATGGGATGGCAGAGATTTTTCCGGTACCTCGTTAGCAAGCGGAGGATATTTTTATCAAATTCGATTTGATCATAATGAAGTGGGATTGGGAAAATTGTTGATAGTGAAATGACCCGTGGCAAACTATCAAGTTCGTCAGAGTTTTGGTTGTTGGGTTTTTGAATTTGGGATTTTAAAAGAACTCACCGGATCAGCAACAGCTTTTTGGAATTTTTGTTATCCCCGGCTTTCAGGCGATAAATATATACCCCTGAAGCCACCGGTTGATTTTGGTCATCGACGCCGTTCCAACTTATTTCGTGAACTCCCGCAGTGATGGTCTCGTTTGCCAATGTTTTAATTTTTTGTCCGTTAAGGTTGAAAATGCAGATTTCCACCTGACTGGTCTTGGGCAGAGCGAAACGAATTTTTGTCGTCGGATTGAATGGATTGGGATAATTTTGTTCGAGAATAAATTGTCTGGGAAGTCCATCGCTCTGTTTGGGAGATGGAATCCGAGATTCGCCCTGAAGCCAGCTTATAATTCGTGTAACAAAACGCTGTGCGCTGTCAGAATAGGGCCCGGCGATTCCCTCATAGCCAAAGGGTAGATAAACCATACGGCTTCCGTTGGATTCATCAAAATAGCGAATACCAGCGGTAGACATGCCCGGAATATATTTGAGAAAGGTCGCGCCACCGTTGATTGGCTGCACAACATCCGGCGAAGTTTGATTGCCAGCGCCACCGGCTTTTGGGTCGATGTTCAAAAAAAGTCCATTGCCGATCGGGTCCGACGCGACGCCCATAATCATCGTAGGTAGAACCGTGTCTGCTAAAAAATGGGCACGAAGATAGTTAGCGTAAAACAAAGAGTCTTGTTCACCGCCCTGACCTGCCAAATTAACGCCAATGTTTTGCCCGGTAATCATTAGCTTACCGCCATTGTCCAAAAATGCAGCTAATTGTTGCTGTTCTTCAGTTGTGAGACTGGTCTCGCGGTCGTCCCCGGTGAACCAGAGCACAATCTGATAGCTGGATAACACATCTTCGTAGTTGGGAACTCCGGCAGATTTAACCTCCCATGAATCAATATAAACTTTGGCTAAAGATAGCGGCTGATGGAAAAATTTTTCATAATCGGCGCCATTATCATCATCCACCAACAAAATGGTCGGCGTTCCGATTTTTACCGTAAAACTATCGACACCGCTCCACGTATTGTATTCTGTATCATCGGCTTCAAACTCGAGTATGAAAGTGCTCAGGTGGCTTGATGCTGACGGAGACACTGAAATCGAGATAGGAACAAATTCCAGGTCTTTGGCGAGGTGTTCGTACACCATGCCCAGCAATATTGCTTCCACATTTCCAGCCAAAATTGTGATATCCGGATCTTTAGAAAACAGTCGGGCCCTAATGCTCGTTGCCGGCAGACCCTTGTTGATGATGGTTAGAATCAGGTCCACGGTCTCGCCGGGATCTGCCAGACCGTTATTGTTTCCGGTGCTATCGACAATTCGGTGGGAATAATATTCCAGCAGTGGTGTGGTGAATTTTGAGGTTTTTTTGAGGATCCAATCTTGCCGATCGATAGAGACATCGATAATTGGCTCCGATGGTGAGAACTGGAAAACATGGGAGGAATCCTCTACCATTACCACAAAACTTGAGTCTTTTGAAACTGAGCTCCAGCTAACCTCTACTGGCTTTTTAAATAGCGGACCATTGGTTTGGATCTGATCGATGTAGAGATTTATTACGTTCCCGCCGGCAATTAATGCTTGACACCAGCCATAAGCATAATGGGGATAGCCTGGTTGATACACCCATTGTTGGAAAAACCAGCCGAGCGAATCTCCGGTAACGTCTTCGAAGGCATGTTGAAAATCTTCGGTGGTGGCTGAGCCATATTGATAGCGGTTACGATATTCTGCCAAACCCACCCAGAAATTGTCTTCTCCCACAACTCGGCGTAACATGTGAATTACCCACGCACCCTTGTAGTACACCACCGAAGGATAGACTTTATCCGGATGGCTTATGTCCTCGCGATATAGAATTCCGCTATGTTGAAGTGCATTGTTCTGAATGTTCATGTAATCATGGTATTTTTGTTCGCCCTCAAGGTGCCCATAATATAAAGCTTCGGAAAAAGTTGCAAGCCCCTCGCTGAGCCAGGAATGATGAAATGTTTTCGGTGTAACACAATCACCCCACCATTGATGCGCCAATTCGTGCAGAAATACGTCATCGTAGCTGTGATCTCCACGAATCAAATAGGGCTGAAGCGATGATAATGTTTGATATTCCATACCACCCCAGTAGCCCACATATTCTGCGACGCCATACTTTTCATAGAAAAATGGGTATTTCCCATAATAGGCAGACAGAATCGCGATCATATCATTGACGTTATCAAAATCGATCATTGCTGCTGCATAGTGTTCCGGATAAAAAAACCCCATAATATGTAGCGAATCTTCAAATTCATCGATGAAATAATCTTCGAAAATTTGATAATCAGAAGCGGTAAAGGAAACCAGATAGGTGGCAATGGGGTTTTTTACGCGCCAATGGTAGGTTCTGGTATTGTCTCCATTGTCAATAATTTCGGCCAGCGCGCCATTGGAAGCGGCAACCAGATTATCCGGTACAGTAATTCTGATGTCCATTTTTTCCGGTTTGTCATCGGGACGATCTTTGCAGGGCCACCAGCAGCGTGCAAAATAGGGACAACTCTCGGATGATATAGTCACAGCGGAACGCGACCGGTCAAAGGTTAAGGGATCGAAATTGATTTCTGCGGCTGGTCGCCCGTGGTATGAGATATTCACTGTGATTGTATCCCCACGATTATACTGGCGATCGAGCGCGATTAAAATTTGATTGTTGTTGTGAGCGTATCCGGAGCTGTTTCCGGAGATTTCATCCACGGTCATGTTGTCGTAAAAATCAAGAATTAATTGTGATAACGCATCGATTAGACTGATTGCTTGAATTGTGACAACACCAGAGATTTGTTCAATCGAAGGATCGACTGTAATATTAAGATCATAATAAATAACATCAAATGAATCCGGGGAAGAGAATGAAGCCTTTGTATTAAATAGAATCAATCCCATCCCAAGAATAATGAGAGAGATCTTCACAGTGCAAGCTAATTTATTCATGGGAACACCTCCCAAATTTGATTGGGGATCAAATTTTATAAGCAGTGGTGAGAATGTATATCCGATGAGATGATTTTCGCGGAATAAAAGTAACGCCCCTGTTTTAAACTGGCCCATCCCTGCTATATAATTTGTATCAGAATTTCAAAATTGTCGCAGAAAAAAAGTACCGCAGCTTTCGCAGATGACAGAAATTTTTATCTGTGAAATCATCTGTGAAATCGGCGAAATCTGTGATTGCTTTTCTTTAATTAATTCGCGAAGCTATGTTCTTTTTTTGAAATGTAAATTTTCAAGAAAAATAAAAACAAGGTTGTAGTTAAAAATAACGACATCAAATTCTTAAACAATCACAGCTCTCGGACATAAATATTGTTATCTTTTGTAATGACGCGATACTGAACCGGAGATCGCAAATCCAACACGATCCGTGAATATCTATCATCATGATGGAAAGCTGCGCGAGCGCGTATAAAGACATCGTTGCTGATGTCGAATGTTTTTTGAGTTGTTAACAGAAAGATACCCGGAAAATCAAGAATGATCCGGTCTGGATTTGAAATGAACGAGTCCTGATAATTATTCACCCTGCCATTACAAACAATTTTAACAGTTTTTTCATCAAGCTTTTCAATGGATTTGATGGCGGATCCTTCGGGAATTGGCGGTTCGCTTTCAGTAGTATAAATTATAAAATCAACGCGTCGGTTCATGGCGCGCCCTTCACGGGTCTCGTTGGATGCAACGGGACGTTGTTTGCCATAGCCCACCGGATAATAGAAACGGTCAAATTCTACGTTTTCCTTTTCGTGCAAATAGACCATGACGCTGTCGATTCTGCGGTGAGATAAGCGGATGTTATACTCCTCGGTTCCGATGAAGCAGGTATGACCGGAAATCTGTACCTTAGTTCCGGGATAAGTGTTCAGAATTTCTCCGACCTGTTTCATGGTTTCAAATTCATCAGGGCGAATATTAGCGCGGTCAAAATCAAAATTAATGCGCATGGTCAACAAGATACTATCCTCGGCGGCTGACTCAGGGTGAACCTCAATTTTTCCTTCGCTGGCTTCTGCAATGGACCTCACCCGCGCCAGTCGTTCTTCCATCAATTGTTGTAGTTCCTTGGTTTTTCGTTCGGCTTCCTCAGCAGCCAGACGTGCTTTTTCAGCGGCTTCCAATTCTTTTTTTAACTGATCGGTAAGCTCGGAGAATTTTGCTCTTTCGACACTGAAGTCGCCCGGCAGTTCTTTTTCTAACTCACGGAAAGTAAAGATCAGTGAAAACCGGTGGACGGAGCTTTCCAATGCGTCCAATGGGCAAAAGGCATAATCAAACCGGGCTTTCGAATCTCCCATCCAACGCATTGGGATGAGTAAGCCGATGCCTGCTCCCCAGCGATTTGCTTCAAAATCATGAAATTTATAGCCGCCCCGAATAGCAAGCACATCACTGATGATAATTTCAGCCCCATAATAACCGCGAACTTTCTGGTCTTGCAACCAGGCGATATCAGCGACCATGTTCATGTCAAAGATTTTCCCAAGCGGCGAACTATAGCCCACTCCGCCGCGATAAGTTTCAGGAAGCCGGCTGCTGCGTTCCAAAAACTTGAGGTCAGTGATGGTAAGATTCTGAACGGTGGCTCCATAGGAAAACCTGCCAGTCTTGATCAAAAAACCCAAATCCAGCCCCAGCGCGGTTGCACTCTGATCAGCCAGATTTTGACGAACAACCTTTGGACCGCCGCCAAAAGAAATATCGAGTCCGAAAATATTTTTTCTAAAGCCCAATGCGAGAGTCATCGCTATATCGTTACTGTTGACAATGGCGCCGGTTGGGGTAAATGTCTCATCAAATTCGGTAATTTCACCCTCGTTGAAATAGGCAAATTGGACGCCCACTGATCCGAATCCGAACTGGTTCGGCATGCCAAAATTAATGACACCCTGCCGGGTATCATTTATCCAATTGTGATAGTTGAAACCAAGAGTGGTTTTTTCAATCAATCCGAGACCACCGATATTGTAAGCTAAAAGGTTAATATCGTCAGCCAGTCCGGTAAAGGAGCCGCCCATAGCTACCTGCCGCGCCGATGAATTGATCTGCAAAAATGAAGCGCCGTACTTTCCCAGTCCGCTGGTTGGTTGACTGATAGCTTGAATGGTAAAACTGAAAAAAATTACCAAGGTCAAAACGCCGAACAATGAACACTTCGGCGAGCGTTTCCCGGTTACGGTCGATAATCTATGGTTATTCATGCTTGCGCCCATTTTATTTATGTTTTCGCACAGAAAAATTATCGAATGAGGACGAATTTTTTTATTTTTGAAACAGCGGTGTTTGTCTCTGAAATTCGTCCGATTACTTTAATGAAATAGGTGCCGCTGCTGACTTGATTCCCGTTACTGTTGGCGAAGTCCCACCAGTTGTCAACAAATGAGTATTGATTAATCGGTATGGGATAATTGTAATAAAAATCCAATCGATCGCCCTGGATATCTCTGATTTTTTCTCCGGCTAAAGTAAAAATCTCAATTTTATTGACATAAAGCGAGCCGATGGTTGAAGAAGCCCGAATTCTTAATAGATTATGTCTGTTGGCATAGTATGGATTTGGCGCCAGATCAAAATCAAGCGGTCCTCCGGTAAAATTCCAGCTTGTATCCGGAGCAGGCGCTCCCGAGTAAACATGAAGTAGAGGCAATTGTTGTATGCTGTCGTCATATTTGACACTTATGATACTGGTCGAAGTGGTTTGAATTGTCCCGTCGCCAATGGTGCTGCTTCTGAATTCGACCGGAAGGCCATGTGTTGAAAGAAAATCTCCGGTATTAAAAATGCCATTCGAGTCTGGTAATTCTACCATTATCAACAGCTCTTCATCATAAGGCTGATTATTATAGACAATTACTGAAATTGAATCTTGAGTCAAAGTTAAGCTGCGATCCCTTTCTTCGATTATTCGGACGAAAACAGTATCTTTAGCCGCGACCGTATCAATCTGAACTCCGGCAGCATTTTCAAATTGGATTTTTCCAAAAGTGTTTTGAACCACAAGCACACTGTCGCTTGAAACATCGTTGGGATTTGTGGGATCTACATAGGTAACGACAATGGTGTCGCGGTCAAACACCTCGAGAAAGCTATTGCCAGTATTCGGGAAGCCAGTTTCAAAAATGATACCAATTGTTCCCGATTGTGAGACAAATCCGTTAGCCGCGCTCTGAAACCTGAGATTGACAGCAACGGTGTCCAGGCTTTTCAGTGCGTGAATTTTCAATTGAATGTTATTTTGAACCTGTTCCAAATTTAGGTCGTCAAGCAGCAGCCAGATTCGATCGATGTAAGGCTGCCCGGGCTGATAACTTGTGGAAAATCGGTAACGAGTGACTGGTTCTAAATCCTGCCCTACAAATTGGATGCTGGAAGGTGTTGAAAATGTTCTGTCCCAATCGATGTTTATGTTGTTTAGTTTTGGTGAAACAGAAGAGTTGTTGGTTTTGAAAGTTACCTCTAATTTTATCGCCTGTTTGGTTTTTAATTCTTCGATATTGGATAATGCCACTTCATTTGTGGTATCTAATTGGCTTGCTGAAAAGCCGCGGATCGATTGAAGCGTGGCGTCATCAAGAAGGGAAACTTTCATTTCGACATCACTGCGCAAAGCGGTATTTTCCGGCAAAACCGTGTTATATTTCAATGATTTCCAGCGGGTGATGATGTAATTAATGGAATCGCTGATGGTCTGAGTGACGATTCTGCCGGTAGTACGAGTGTTATAATAGTTATATTTTAAAATCACGTTTGTCAATTTTGGCGTGTACAATGGGTTGTTGGTTTCTAAGGTGGCTTTAAATTGATAAAACCGATGGCCATCGTGATCTGGATTGATCGGAGTGCCCGGGTGCAAATAGAAAGCCTGGCTCTCTGTTGGTCCTCGCCAGGGAGCTGATTCCAGATCTCCGAGCGTATTTTCCGAGCGTAATTGAATTTTAACTGACGTGATGGCGGCTATTGTGTCCGCAATCCAAAATAGTGAGTCGAAGCTCACTCTTCTGCCGATGTCTTTTACTGCTGAGGTGAAAGTGTTTGTGATATATCCCATACGTTTTGGCAGATTACCGCTGACTACCAGATGTCTATTGTCGGGTAGCCGGTCGGCGTCTTTAAGCCCCTCAATTCTTTTTCCAAAATCCCAGACGATTTGTCCCGTGCTGTTAACTTCTATCAGTCGGTTGTTGCCTGCGTCACAGATTAGTATGTTTCCGTTTGGTAAAAAATCAGCGTCGGAAGGGAAATTTAAACCGTTGTTGAGCGAGTCCGGTTGTCCTTTGATTCCGAATTGCCAGGTTATCGCATTGCTCTGGATGTTGACCTTGATGACGCGGTGGTTGCTCTGGTCTGTTATCAAAACCTCATCAGTACTTGCATTGTATTCAATATCAACCGGGCTGTTCAGTTCGCCCAGTCCCCAATTCCATAAAATTGTTTTATCCGCTTCTCTTACCAGAATAATGCGATTGTTACCCCGGTCGCAGATAAAAACTTTGCCAGAATCAGGAATCGGCACAGCATCGGTGGGATTGGATAATTGGTTGAATCCGTTTCCTTCAACATCACTTCCATATTGCCACTGTATCGCTTTATTTTGTTGAACAACTTTGATGACGCGATGCCTTCCGCGGTCAGTGATCAGGATTTTGCGGACGCTTTCTCCGGTTTCATTTTCAAGGTAACTCACCGCATCCACCGGATTTCCCAGATACTGCGGGGTTCCCGGATTGCCGAAAAATTCCCAGATCAATGAAGGTGTTGTCGGATCAACTTCCATGACGCGTCTTCCGGCGCCATCAGTGACCAGATAAAGCGGTGAACCCAAAAACTGACGGTAGTCGATATCTTCAGCCGCAACCAAAGGAATGCTGGAGGGCCAACTCCAGTCCAACCCGGATAAAATAAATTGGAAACTATCGGGTTCGGAAGAACTTCCAAACAACGGTTGCAAGCTGATCACAGAATCGATTTTTACATTATTAAACGATTCAATGCGAGTGAATGTCGGAGTACCGTCTGACCATTGGTTACTTTGGCTGGTTTGAGAAAGTAAGGGGTAAAAATTCAAAAGGACAATGATCACAATGGAAAGATAAAAATATTTTTTCATGACAGGTCTTCTTTTGAAGTTGTTAATCTAATTAAAGAATTAGAGTAAATGCTATAAAATAATATAAAAAGATTTTTTAAAAAAGCAAGTATTATTATTGTTTTTGTAGTAACACGTCAGTTACAGCTGGAATACTGAT
>DSAU01000511.1 GCA_011046315.1 bacterium | reverse complement strand
GTATATCCTACTAATGTTATAGTTTGGAGGATAACCGAACCGTCGCTGAAAATTAAATATCCGTCAGATGGTATCATATTCTTGATAAAAAGTGATTGCGAATAACGCTTGATAAATCAGGGGCAAATCCGCGATCTCGTTCATCGAAAACAGGTGATTTGCTGTTCATACATCATCGCTGGAGATGTCGCGGCGTTGTTGCAATCCGTTAAGTATTTATTTTATTATTTGATTAGCGATATATTAAAATAGCATTTTTAGAATAAAAAGCAAGTAAATTTTAATATCACCCCTGAAAATCCCTGATTAGAACTCTCTGATCAATTTCATCCTTGCTTTTTACATTTTTTTTGATAACTTTTGAATAAAATACCGGCTCAGGTGTATCATTCTGTGATGAGTGAGAACAGTGATGAAAAGTGAATCATTTGATGAGCAAACAACTATTCTTTTATGCCAGAAAGGCGATAAAGAGAGCTACGGGATCCTGGTTGAAAAATATATGAAGCGAGCCTATTTCAGCGCGCTGGGGTTAGTGGGTAATCATGAATATGCCCTTGACTTGTCGCAGGAGGCTTTTATCCGAGCGTATCGCTCAATTAGAAAGTTGGACCCCGAGCGAAAATTTTATACCTGGTACTATCAAATCCTGCGCAACCTCTGCTTCAATTACCTTCGCGACCGATCGCGGAGAGCGCGCCCCTTTTCGGAACTGAGCCAGAGACAACTGGAACAAATCGCTGATGATGAAGGCGATGTGATAGTCAGCTTGGAAAAGGATCAATTGAAAGATCGATTGTGGGAAGCGCTGGAAAAATTAAAACCAGACGAAAAAGAAATCATTTTATTGAAAGATTTTCAAAACCATTCTTATAAAGAGATTGCTGAAATTTTGGAGTGTCCGACAGGGACGGTGATGTCCCGGTTATATTATGCGAGAAAATCGCTGAAAGCGAAACTGGAGAAATATGTCAATTGTCAATAACAACGCCGTCGCCGAAAAAGAGCGGTTTTATTGTCTGCTCATGGGTGCGATTGACGATGAATTGTCAGCAGAACAAGCTACTGAGTTTCATGAAATCGTGAGCAAGAATTCGGAATGTCGGCGGGAATGGCAGAACTATCAAAAATTGAAGGAGGTTACAAAAACCATGAAACTAAAATCTCCCCCAGCAGAAGTATGGGACAGCTACTGGAAAAATGTTTACAACCGCATCGAGCGCGGTATCGGCTGGATTGTCTTTTCCATCGGCGCCGTAATTCTGATTACTTACGGATTGTTTAAAGCGGTTGAATCAGTTATCACAGACACACAGCTTGAATTGGTTCTTAAAATTGGCATTATTGCAGTGATCGCCGGCCTGGTGATACTGCTGGTTTCTGTTGCCAGAGAAAAATTGTTACTAAGAAAAACCGATCCTTATAAGGAGGTGCAGAGATGATGGTGGTTACTTCAAGTACGATTGCTGGAAAAAAAATTGTAAAAACTTTCGGTCTGGTGCGCGGTAATACTATTCGCGCCCGAAACATCGGCAAGGACATTCTGGCAGGTTTAAAAAATATTATGGGCGGTGAAATTGAAGAATATACAAAATTGATGGGAGAAGCCCGGGAGCAGGCGATTGACCGCATGCTGGAAACGGCTGAATCAATGGGAGCAAACGCGGTAGTCGATGTCCGCATCAGCACCTCGTACATCATGGGGGCTGCTTCGGAAATTTTAGTGTATGGCACCGCGGTACTGGTAGAATAGCCCAGCGGAACTGCTGCACGCTGAATGCCAAATCTGCGCTGTGAAAACAACTAAAAATCGGATTTTCACAAGAAATCTGGTTTGTAGTTGAATCGTTAGAATAAAGCTGCAGCAACAATTCCGCTTTTTATCATTAATAATCCTCCGTCTCCATTTCAAAAAAAATAATTGACAAAGAGCGCTATTGGTATTATATTAAGGCAAAAATTTCTGACAGATTAATTAAAAACCGGAGCCGCTCTCATGGACATGATGATCAAAATTTCCTGGCACCACAGTCTCATGATTCTATTTATTGTTCTTTTGCTTACTGTTACTTCTGTACCAGGCCAAACCCGTTACCCTGACTTGTTTCCTGAACTGAATCAATACTTTTCAAACAAACCTCTGGGCGCGACATTTGAAAATGGACAGACAGTATTTCGTGTGTTTACACCCAACGCCGAAAGGGTGAAGCTGGTCATTTTTCAAAAACACGATGATCAACAGGGTCAGGAATTTGGCATGCAGCGAGATCAGGATGGCGTCTGGGAAATTTTTTTTAAAGAGCATCTTGCGGGTAAATATTACGGTTATCGTCTCAACGGACCACGGGATAAATTTAACATGTACGATGAGACAAAAATCATCGCCGATCCCTATTCAAGGGCGGTTGTCACCAAAAACAATTATCTTCATTCAGGAAAAAGCCTAATCATTGACGATCAATATGATTGGGAAGGCGACCGTTGGATGGAAACCCCGATTCAGGATTTGATCATTTACGAGATGCATGTTCGCGATTTGACCGTCCATCCGACGGCGGGTGTTGACCGGCCCGGAACCTATTCCGGTATGATTGAGCAAGGCAAGACCGGTGGGTTGGCTTATTTGTTGGAGCTGGGTGTGAATGCGGTGGAGCTGTTGCCGGTTCATGACTTTGCCAACATCGAAATTCCATACCGCGACAAAACCGCGCCGGTGCTCAATACCTGGAATCCGTACCAACGAAATCATTGGGGCTACATGAGCTCCTACTTTTTTGCCCCGGAGTCATATTACGCATCTGATGGGAATTTGACGCGGGATCAATATTGCGGCGTCGATGGCAGGGCTGTGCGCGAATTCAAGGATGTCGTCAAGACCTTGCATCGGCACGGAATTGCGGTGATTATGGATGTGGTGTACAACCATGTTTCACAATACGATTTGAATCCGTTTAAATACATCGACAAAAAATATTATTTCCGGTTGGACAAGAAAGGAAATTTTTTAAGCAAAAGCGGTTGCGGTAATGACTTCATGTCGGAACGGCCCATGGCGCGGCGGATGATAGTGGAAAGCGTCAAATACTGGATGACCGAATATCACATCGATGGTTTCCGTTTTGATCTGGCGTATTTGCTCGATGAAGCCACTTGCGAGGAAATTATTCGCGAAGCCAAAAAAATAAATCCCAATGTTTATATCATTGCGGAGCCGTGGGGTGATGGTTATGCGCCGGATTATTTTTCGCGGCTCGGTTGGTCTGCCTGGAACGATAAATTTCGCAATGGAGTGAAAGGACAAAATCCATTCGACAACACCGGTTTTATTTTCGGAAAATGGGAGCGGGAAAATAAGCCGAAAAATTTGAAGCGCTACATTCTCGGCTTCACCGTTAAAGATGGCGGACAATTTCTCCGCAGTGAACACAGCGTTAATTACCTCGAATCCCATGACGATTACACCTTTGGTGATTTTGTGCGACTTGGCAGTGGTGCAGTCAAAGCAAAAACGCGAATCCGTGACATGGAAAAACATGTTCGATTGTCCGAAACACAGATGAAGCTCAGCAAGCTGGGCGCGCTGTTCCTGCTGACATCACAAGGCACCGTCATGATTCATCAGGGACAAGAATTTGCTCGCAGCAAAGTCATCGCCAAAACCGACGCGCCTGATCCGCACGTGGGACAGATCGACCACAACAGTTACGAAAAAGACAATGAAACCAACTGGATCAATTACCGCTATCGGGAAATCAACCGGGAGCTGTATGATTATTATCAGGGGCTGATCCAACTGAGGAAAACTTTTCCGGTGTTGCGCAAAGCGCCGCGCACTGCTGTGCATTTCCTTCCCAATAAAAATGAATTCGCCATCGGCTATTGGATCGATAAAGCAAAGGCAAATGCAACAAAGGATGTTGTCGTGCTGATGAACGGCTATCCCAAAAGGGCAGTCCGGTTCAAGCTGCCCCATGGCGAATGGGACCTGATTGTCGATGAAGAAAAAGCCGGAGTATCGCCGCTGCGAACCGGACTGTCCGGAGAGGTTGTGATTCAGCCGACGTCGGGATTGGTGCTGATTAAATAGCAGCCAAACAACCATCATTCAACCGATTCAACTGTTTCAAAGGTTCAGCAGATGGTTTAGCTACCAACGGAGATAAAAAAAATCCCGCAATAAGCGGGATTTTTTTTGTACTCAAATCAAAAATAAAATAAAGGTGTTTTAGCCGGTCAATTAATTCTTTTTAAATTTATACTTTGCCGGCGGTTGAAATTCATTGGCGTCAACAGAAGTGGTGGACATTTCCAGCAATTCAGTGTAATAAGAGAAATTGGGTTCATCCTCATCTTTTTTCTCTTTTTTGACCGCCTTTTTGGCAAACCGTCCGAACATATCTTTTACATCGGTGATGTCCTGCTGCTCTTTTTGCTCGGCTTTATCGCCGCTGGTTTGTACATAATATTTTCCATCAACAACTACCGGATAGCCCTCGATCTTTTTGATTTCGTCCGCAATTTGGGATTCATCGGTACGAGGCGACTCCTGTCCAGGATTCAGTCCGCGGAAAATGGAAAACCAGTTTTTGCCCAAAATTGATTGTTGAAGCAGGTCCACATCCAATCCGATTTTTTCCATATAATTACGTGAGAATTGCATTTCTTGTTCGTGAGCTACTTGAATCTCGCCGGATAATGTTGTGGTCCAGACATCGGTGAGCAATCGTTGGTTACCCTTGTCGCCGGTTTTCATATTTTCCCATTCGGTTATCGAAGTCACAACATATTTTTTACAGGGAAAACCGTTGATGGTTTTGGACTCGCCGCTGCGCTCCACTTTAAATTCGCTTTTGGTAATCCGAATATCGCTGTCGCGTTCGTCCTCTTCTGTTTTAGCATCATCCACATCTTCGTCGCTATCGCCCAGCAGATCTTCGGACCATTTTTCGAGTTCAGACTTTCGATACTCTTTTTTCTTGTGATCCAATTGATAGGTCACCATCTCTGGCAAATCGATGATGTCGCCGGTTTCGCCGGAACGTAAAAACACTTTCGCTGCCAAACCACCGACAATACCCTCGCCTTTAAAATCATTTTTGGAGTCGGTTCGCTTTTTATCGGTGGTTATTTTTTCTGTTTGAAGGGTTGTGTAAGCGCCAAAGCCCTTAAACCGAACCGTGGACTTGCTTTTTTTGATGACGCCAGCAAACAACAGATTCGTCAGCGCCAACACAAGTATAATTGACAACAGTACCCTTTTCATAGACTACCCTTTCTCTTATAATTTATTTCAGAAACTGTTTATTAATGAGAGAGCTCTCTCAGAGTTTTACTGCAAAACACACAGCAGTTTTACAAACCACAAGCAGCGCTAATACCAATTCGCATGATGTGAATTGAAACATGATTTCATACCATCTATCAATTAATTTGTTCCGTTCTTTTCGCAAATAATCAGTGCAATGTTTGAAGCCAAGGGCAAAGGCCGCGGCTTGTCAAAATTATTTACAATCAAAGAATACGCCGCACCGGAAATGCACATTAAAGCTTTTGAGATCCCTTCTTAACCGACAGCATCGAGTCGATAGCGATAGCCTGGGAGTCAAGTGTCAATAATAAAAATTTAATGAGATTCCAAATGATTGAAATTACAGCTTAAAAAAATTTTTTGGGCAATGAGGCGTTAACTATTCCGAACCTTTCCCTATGCCAATACCGGCATGATTTTATGATGGAGGAGACGATTAAAGTGAATCTCTCCTCAAATCATGGTTATGAATTCTGAAAGGTTTGTTACAAACATTACATATTTAAATGCAGTATTGGGATTAAATATTTCAAATTGCATTTTTATTTTGATGTTCATTTCTTTTTGAGAATGCAATTAATTTTTTTTAACAACTGGACGTTTTTAATTCACTTTGATGGTCAATTTTCAACTAATTATGATTATCCGTGAAAAACAATAGTGTCTCATTAAAATACAATTGTAAAATTTGAAACACGTCTTCATAAAAGCGATTTTTCAAACATAAAATCAATATTTTAAACGATTGATCAGTTTTTGATTTATATATTAATCCACAATTAACGGACGAGCTAAGCGAATGTGCTAATTTGATAAAAAGCAGCAGTGATCGCAGACCCTAAGCCCCGATTTTAGCGCTGCCCAATTTTCACCCAATTCATAGTTGCGATTAAAATATTTCAACAAGTATTTAATGGTAAATGTTAGTTAACAATTTATTAACTTAAACTTTAGTTGTTAATTGGATACGCTTGTTCAAATTTTATAAATAATAATTAACAATTGTTACATTTGTTTACATCGATGGCATAATGTTTGCCTGAATTGAAGCAGATTTTAAGTAAATGTCATTTTATCAATTTTGGAAAGATAGTAATTTTGTTTTATCCACCTTGGTAAATCATACTTTTTTAAAATAATAAAATTTAAAATTAAGGAAAGAACAATGGAAAAGGGACAAGAAAAAATTTTAGTGGCGGATTTGTCAAGTGGCAGCCCTGATTCCATAGCCGATTCGATTAAAAGAGAAGGTTTTCATGTGATTGAGGTGACCGATGCAGATCTGGTAAAAGATACGGCAGTGGATCAAAAACCCAAAGCAATTTTAATCAATTGCGATGGATTTGATAGTCAAGTTTGGGAGTTGTGCAAAAGTTTGAAGGATGATTTTTATGCTCGCAAATCCACAATGATCATCATTTCAAACAGCAGTGATGAGAGTGACGTTGTGCGGGCGATTCAATTGGGGGCTGATGATTACGTAATAACGCCATTCAGCACTAAAGCGTTGATAGCTCGAATGAAGGCGGTGATTGATCGGTTGAATCGACATGAAAGCAAAAAGATTAGGGTGAAGGACATCGAGATCGACCTGGATGAACATCGGGTAAAAAAATCTGGCAAACCCATTGATTTGACCTATATTCAATTCAAACTGCTCTATTTGTTGGCGTCGCGACGAGAGAGTGTATTTTCACGGAAAGAAATTTTAGAGAAGGTCTGGGGCAGGAAGGTTTATGTGACCAATCGCACGGTTGATGTCCACATCAAGCGGTTGAGAGAAAAATTGGGTGAATACAAATATCCCTCGCAATATATTGAAACAATTCACGGAACAGGTTATCGATTTTTATAATGACTCATTTTTTCCTCCCTCCGAAGCCCCTGGCTAAAGCCGGGGGCTTTATTTTTTCAAAAAGCAGATTCGTATTTTTCTTTAAACTGTTTAATACTGAGAAAAATGCTGTAAGCAATTTTTTTCTGGAAGGATCGATCTTTTAATAGTCTTTCATCCTGTGGATTTGAAATAAACGCTGTTTCCACAAGCACTGCCGGCATAGACGCACCCCAGAGCACATAAAAATTTGCCTGGCGCACACGCCGATCTTGCAATTTGCATTGTTGAATGATGTTTTCCTGAATCATTCCTGCCAGGTCTTCACTCTCTTTGTTGTAAAGCGATTGTGCGCCTGCTGATAGGATGTACTGCTCCCATGACATTTCTGAATATTTGCTTTTCTCTTCATATTTGATCACCGAGTTTTCAAGTCGGGCGACTTCACGCGCCTCATCGGTCATGTCTAAACCGAGAAAATAAGCGCTTACCCCTCTCAGCCTTCGGTTATGGTTATGGTTGGCGTGGATGCTGAGAAACAATTTAGCGCCGTGTCGATTGGCAAACTCAGTCCTCTTTTGAAGTGGGATAAATTTATCTGTCTCGCGTGTCATCAACACATTGATTTTCAGTTCAGTTTCTAAATATTCTTTTAAATATTTAGAAATGGGCAATACTATATTTTTTTCATAAACTCCGCTTACTCCGATGGTTCCGGGATCTTTGCCGCCGTGCCCCGGATCAATAACGATCAGGTCGATTAACCATTTCTTCTTTTCGTTTTCGATGTTGACTCTGATTTCCTGGGATAAATCTTTCTGTGTTTTTACAGTAAGGAAAATCAATCTCGGTGACTGCAAATAAACTTGTTTTTCAATAATTTCATCGCGGACTCGAAAGCCGATTTGCGCCAATTCATTGGAAAGCTGACTGGTAACGACCCGCGCCACCATTCCGGCTGGATATTCAGCATAGGTTTTTGCCGAATCGACTTTACCGCCGTAAACATCCAGATATAGCCAGTGGTGGCGCGCCCGCAAACTCAAATTGGATTCATCAAAATCTTTTATGGTGAAAATTTTGATCAAGGTACCGTTGGTTTTTTCTTCGATCTCAACGCGCTGTATGTTTGGAGTGTTTCCGTAAATTGGCGAGAGTACCAGTAAGTTGTCGCTGAGCCGATCATAAACAATATGATCGCTAAACTCGGAAGAAATAATCTCCAGGAAAAAAATCGCCGGAACATAGAGCTCGTCGCTGATCAACACGGTTTCAGCCGGAAGCTGATAAATCTTTTTTTCAATTGAAATAAATGGGTTAAAAGGTGAAAGGCGAATTTTTTTATTATTTAGATGAAAGAAATATTTCCGTTGCTGTTGATCGTAATGAGCTGGGGTATTAAACAAGCTGGTAAATTCCTGGATGGAAAGATATCGCAAATTGTGCAGTGAGCTGGTTGTTTTTAAACCGGCTCTGACTGAACCATCGGCGTGAACAACGGTAATGGTTTGTCCTGCGGCGCTGTGGACATTCCCAAAAAAACACAAAAAAATAATGACTATGTAAGTCTCTTTTCTCTTCATCAGTTCGGTAGGCTAATTGTGCTGATCCTCATTTATTTTTGATAAAAGATCGCTTGCGTCTTTTAATGTTCTAATTTCCCGGTCGGTCAGGTTCTCATATCCAACTTCATTGATTTTGTCGAGGATTTGATCAACTTTTTTTAATAGAGTGATAGTTTGCTGTCGTTGACGTTCATCCTTTTGAGATTTGAGCTCGCTCTTTTTTTTGTTAAAAAAATTACCCAGGTAAAGCCGCCAGCCAAATTTTATGTATAAAAATCCGATTAGCATACCGCCAAGATGGGCAAAATGAGCAACCTGGTCCACAGCGAGCAACCCCATCATCAACGATATTCCGACAAAAATCAGCGCCCAGTATTTTGCTTTTAACAAAAACGGAAACGGAAAAAACAGCAATCGCCGATCGGGATAAAGCATCACAAATGCGATCAGCACTCCATAAATTGCGCCTGAAGCGCCGACCACCGACGCCGGTTGTAATAGCAGATGAAACAATCCGGCGCCAATACCGCAAACCAGGTAAAATCGGAGGAACTCGCGTGCTCCCCAACTGCGCTCAACCTCGGTGCCAAACATCCACAGCATAAACATATTGAAAAAAATGTGCCAAAAGCCACCGTGCAAAAACATATAACTGACAAATTGCCAGATAAAGAATTTATGGGTGATGTCATGCGGATGAAGAGCAAACCATTTAATGAGCCACCCGCTAAAAAAAAATTGAAGAAAATAGACGACCATGTTTATAATCAACAATTTTTTTACACCGGGCGTCAATCGAAAATTGTTAAAACCAACTCGGAATTGAGGCGGTTCGTTCGTATAATATTGCATTAGCTACCACGAAGAGAATAGATGGTTATGCCTCTTTAAACTGCTTTTAAAGAGGCATAACAACAAAGATGAATTATTTTTCCCTACCACTTAGCGAGTTAATTTTTTTAGTGGAATCCCATGCGAATCCCGACCCTGAAGCCAAGACCGGATAAATTGACCTCATATCGCACCGGTGCGCCGGCTTCGTTCTTTTTGTCGCGGCTGACTTTTGTACCGTCGTAGAAAACCTCAGCCAGAAAAGAAGACCGAGAGCCGACCTGATACATAAATCCAGCGGAAGCCAGCCATTTAAATCCGCTGTAAAACCGGTTCTGTTTTGATCCGCCTTCACCAAAGGTCTGTTCGGTACTGAACAACATAGCGTATCCGAGCCCGCCGCTTAAATAATAGTCAAGGTAACGGCCTGCTGGAAATTTGACATTCAGTATTCCATAAATCGGCAGAATGTTGGTGGTAAATTCTGCTTCGGTTCGAATTTCATTTTCCACGGTTCCGCCTGGCGAGACAGACTCGGCAATGGTTGTTTCTTCGGTGTAATTTTTTCGGAAATAGTCAACGGCGATACCAATATCAACAGACTCGTCCACCACCCAGGAATAGTTACCGCCGAACAGAAAACCAGCTTTGGCGCCTTTGGGATTGTAATAGCCAACCTTTAGTGTCGTGGCAGAGTATGCTTGAGCGAAAATTTGTGTCGCGGCAAATAAAACCAGACATAGAGCGATAAGAACGGGATGTAATTTTTTCATGGTTAGTTTCCTCCAGTTTGGGTTTAACCTGAACCTATTTTATTAAATATTAAATAAAAAGTCAAGTAAAATTAATAAAAAATTTTGATTATCGTCGAATATGTTTTCCAGATATAACGAAAAACCTCGCCGGTTGTTGCAACTTCTGTATTCGATATTTTGATAGCTTTGAAAAAGTATCTCAATATTAACATCAACCCAAAACAATAAACATTTCAAAAGGTTAAACGATGTATAAATGTGATTAGTTCTACCCGAGGTAGCTTCTCAGCGGGTTGCTTCGGGAAGCGTGTCGGAGTCTGCGGAGCGCTTTTTCTTTGATTTGACGAACCCGCTCGCGGGTAAGATTGAAATATTCGCCGATCTCCTCCAGCGTCAGCGGCGCTTCTAAATCGAGACCAAAATAGAGTTTAACAATCTTTGCTTCTCTTTTCGACAAGGTTGAAAGCACTTGTTTAAGTTCAATTTTTAATGATTCTTTTATTAATGTGTTGTCCGGGGGGGGCATCTCGCTGTCTATAATAATATCCAACAGACGGTTTTCTTCTTCCTGACTGAAGGGGGCGTCAAGCGAAAGATGTTTGCTGGATATTTGAATTGCATCGGATACTTCAAAATCGCTCATTTCCAGCAATTCTGCGATTTCTTCAGGTGAAGGTTCCCGCTCAAACTCTTGTTCCAGTTCGCTGAAAGCTTTTGCGATTTTATTTAGCGTCCCCACCCGGTTAAGCGGAAGCCTGACAATTCGCGACTGTTCGGCGAGCGCTTGAAGAATTGACTGCCGAATCCACCAAACGGCGTAGGAAATAAATTTGAAACCACGGGTCTCGTCAAAACGGTTCGCTGCTTTGATCAGTCCCAGATTTCCCTCGTTAATCAGATCGCCTAACGATAATCCCTGATTCTGGTATTGTTTGGCGACACTCACTACGAATCTCAGGTTCGCTTTGGTAATGATTTCCAAAGCTTCTTGATCTCCCAGCCGAACTCTTCTCGCTAATTCAACTTCCTGTTCAGGCTTGAGCAGTTGAACATCTCCGATCTCTTGCAGATATTGATCTAATGAATGCTCGAAATTGATGCGGAAATATTTGGAAGAGTTAGCCATATATCACCTTGGTAAAAGTGATGAAAATTTGAAGCTTAATATACTAATTTTTTCTATTTTTGTCAATATGATTTTACATCATTTAAGGCGATGAAATCGAAATTCTACAAACCACCTGAAGTCGTTTGTAGGTGTTATGTTTTGATAATTAGTGAATTAGCAGATATCTGCCAGCCTAATCCATGTTTTAAAAAGGAAACTATCCGAAATGAGGCGGCACAATATCGCACTGTAATTTCCAGCGCTTTGCCATGCCCAAAAATAAATTTTCAATAAATGAAAATTTCTCTTGACTTTTTGATTCATTTTTTATATACTTAAGCAACAACTTCAAAGGCGAGATTAAAAAATACCATGAAAACAAAACGTCTGATCCCCACATTAGTTTTATTCATCTTTATATTCATTTTAAGTCTTGCGATCTATGCGAGCGCTGTAATTATCGATTTTCGTGGCAGCCCCGGCACTAATAAAGTGACCCTAAATTGGTCAACTCTAAGCGAGTTAAATTGTAAGGGTTTTGAAATCGAACGCGGTTTAAGCACGACCGATTTTAAAAAGATCGGGTTTGTTGAAGGGGCTGGAAATTCTACCACCAAAACCGATTATCTTTATGAAGATAAGAATGTCTATAAGTCCAACATGGATCGAACTTTTTATTATCGTTTGATCATCGTTGACAACAACAATGTCAAAACATCACATTCGGAAATAGTGTCGGTAACGCCTTCTATTTCCGGCGCCCGCTACACCTGGGGTAGCATTAAAGCGCTGTTCCGCTAAATCGTTATCAGTATTTCATCCATCATAGCTTCAACTGACAACCCGCGGCTCTATTTTTTCAACAACAACTTGACAGTTTTAAAATGTAACTTTGCTACCTTAGCCAGCTCCTGTTCACTGTATTTTGTGAGAAACAGTTCTCCAGCCTGGATCACTTTTTGCGAAGCGCCCCGCGGAAAAACAATTCCGTATTTCAACGACATATCACTCAAACTTCTCACGAATTGTTGCCGCGCAACAATCGATGCCGCTGCAACCGCCAGATTCTCTTCGGCGCCGGTTTTCTGAATCAGGGTGATCGGTTTGGTGATATTTAACGATGTTTGAATTAAACTTTTATCTCCGAACTGATCACAAATTACCACCGAACACTGGGTTTTCTCAACTAAAATTTTTATGACCTGAGCATGTGCCGCTGCCAGTAGCTTATTCAAATTTTTGTAGTTTTTATAAAGCTGGTTGTACCTTTTCGGAGAAAACGAAACCACTGAATGGACAAATTTTCTGCGGATGATAGCGGCAATTTCGGTGATTTTTTGATCACTCATCTTTTTGCTGTCCTTAACCCCGAGTTGCCACAGTTGGTGTTCAGACTTGTTATCCACAAACACCGCAGCCACGACCAGCGGACCGAAAAGATCGCCCTTCCCCGATTCATCGGTTCCGATCCAATCAGAGAGGTCCGTAACAGACTCCAGCCCATGAATGCGCTGTTTAGCTTTAAGCGGATTAAGGTAGTTTTGTGCATATTCTTCGGCGTTCTTACCGCGAACCACCACTTTGCCTGATCGATAAAATGTAATGAACACACGTCCTTTTTGCGCCTGCCAAAAAGCATGCTCAACCGAAGCCAAAATAAAACCATCAGCTTCTAAAATTGGGCGAAGGGTCTGTTCATAATCAGGATGAAAACTGGCTGAAAAAACATTTTTTGACATGTATATCGGCTCCACTTTTTACGTTCGAGTTTACAAAACACTAATCAATAGCGCAGACAATATACGAACTTTCAAAATGACACGCAATGCTTTTCACAATGTAATTGTGATATCTCAATTATTAGGTGGAAATCTGAACAGATGGCTTCGATTTATTCTAAACAATCCATGGAATAATTTACTTAATTTTAAACATTTGGTATTAACAAGCTAAATATATAGCGATGGCATCAATAGACTGCCAAATTTTTAAACAGTGTTTGGCTGTGTGTTGCAGCTAAAACCAACGACCTAATTCTTCCCAATCCAATTCTCTCAAATCAGCATTTGTTCGCTTATTATTCGATCCGGTTAGATTTTGTGTTGGCTTATTTTTTGCAACATCATTTAGCAATAAGGGCTGCAGCTTAGCACTGCATCTTTTCTTTTTTTAATTTATAATAGGTTCGAAATGGGTTCTGTTAACCAATCGATTGCATCAGTACTAACCGACGCTGAATTGAAATCGATGCCATTAAATCGATTAACCAAAACTATTTTGAGAAATACCGACAGTCCTTATTTAATCGCAATCGGCAGTGGCAAAGGGGGAGTGGGAAAAACTTTGATCGCCGCCGCTCTGGCTTACCGCTTGGCGATTGAAAAAAAATCCGTCACGCTCGTTGATATGGACCTTGGAAGCCCGGGTCTTCATACGATGTTTAAGGTTCGCCCCGATAAAACAATCAAAGATATGATTCATTTCCCGGCATTGCCAATTGATACACTTCTCCACGACACAACAATGCCCAACTTTAAAATAATTTATGGGTCGCCGGATACCTTAGGATTGTGCGAAAAAGCCCAATTCATCGTCAAAACAATACTTAAAGCTGTTTCTAGGCTGAACTCGGATTATATCATCTTTGATCTTGGAACCGGAATAACCGAACATAATGTTAAATTATTTATCAACGCAAACCTCAGCCTGCTGATCGGAACTCCTGAACCGGCGGCAATTATTGAAAATTTTATTTTTTTGAAATTTTGCATATTAAAACGTTTGGAAGCGCTGTACCGCAACCAGAACGGATCAGGAAAACCCATATTCGATGAAATATACCGGAGCAAATCCATCGACAATCAGTTAATCAATTCAATTATTTCGAACCTTGATGCTGGCAATTGGACCGGAAGCAGAAACGATATTTTGAAATTTTATCCTAAATTCATTCTTAACATGGTGCGCGAAGAGGCAGAATTCCCGTATGCCCTGACACTGGAATATGCCTTAAGAGATATTTTTTGTCTCGACTTAAAGCAGCTTGGCGCGATCCCATTTTCATCAAATATTCGCAAATCGCTTAAAAATATTTCATTGGTAGAGATGAGTGACGGATCAGCGCAGACAGCGAAAATTTACCAAAAAATTTACAATGAATTGATGGTCACAACGATAGACAAACAGGCGCTGCCAAGCAGGTTCACTGTTGACAACTTTGTAACGCGCTACGACAGGGAAATTTCAACTGATCAATTGATTTGTTCTGCCAAATGTTCTTTATGGGACAGGTGTAAATATCAGCGTGGCGGATATCCCTGCAAAATTAAATACATCGGCTTTTTTAATACCAATTAAACCGGGACCTCGTTTTGATTCATATAAACAAAGCCTGTTTGAATGCCCGTTCAGACAGGCTTTTTATCAACAAAAATAATTTTTAATGGGACTAATATTC
>DSAU01000545.1 GCA_011046315.1 bacterium | reverse complement strand
TGGTTGATATCTTTTGCCGACGGAAAAAGCTTGTTCACGCCAGCCATGTTTGGCGTTTTATCCTCATGGATCAATAGGTTATCACTTTGCACTTCGCCGGTTGATTTATCCCATACGCGGTCACGCTTTTTGAACACGCCTTTAATCCCAACGCTTTCGACGAGTTGTTTTGCCAACGCCAGCTCTTCATTGGTGGCGTAGCTCGACAGAATAAATGCAAGATTTTTTGCGTTAGCCTTAAGCAAGGCAGCTATTTCGTCAATGCCTTGATCATAAGTCGATTTTTTATGTTCAATTCTGACGCCAGCGGTGCGATTTTTCATCGGGTTGATGTAGTAATCCCTTGCAAAATCGCACATCCAGGTTTTATTAACTTGATCATTTTCGTGTGGTACGACGCGATAAATCTTATTGTCCTTGGTATCAAAATAAATATTACACCCCCGTGCGCAACCAGCGCAAATCGATTCGGTACGGTGCAGGTTCCACACCCGTTCTTTAAAGCGAAAATACTTCGGCGTCAACGCGCCGACCGGGCAAATATCGGTCACGCAGTAACTGTACGGATCGTCGAATGTTTCTCCATGGGCTAATGCCACATAGGATTGGTCGCCGCGGCTGAGCACGCCCAGCTTATTGGTTTTAGAAACCTCTCGGGTGAACTTGACGCAGCGGGTGCAGGTTATACAGCGTTCAGCGTCATAGATGATTTTATCACCGAAATGGTATAGTTTTTCCTTGGCAACCTTGGTTTCATTAAAGCGCGATTTGTCGCCGGAAAATTCCATATACTGATCCTGCAGCATACATTCACCGGCTTTATCGCAAATGGGGCAATCGAGCGGATGATTGATCAGGATAAATTCCAGCATGGCTTTGCGCATCTCACGAATTTCCGCAGTGTCAGTATAAACGACCATTCCTTCCGCCACTGGCGTCATACATGAGGGTTGAGGTTTTGGATTTTTTTCAATTTTTACCAGACACATCCGACAGTTACCGCTCGGCAATAAATGTTTATGATAGCAAAAACGTGGAATGTAAATACCATTGGCTTCGCAAGCATCGATGATAAGTGTTCCGGCGGGAACTGTTATTTGTTTGCCATCAACCTTGAGCGTGACTTGTTTCATAGAGCCTATACCCTCTCCTGAAAACGGACGAATTTGCCACCAAAGGGGCAGCCGCCAGTTTTTATGTGTTCAATAAATTCATCTTTAAATTTTTTAACAAAACTATCCACAGGTCCGCAGGCTGCGTCACCCAACGGGCAAATAGTATGGAATGCAATATGTTTGGTGATCGAAGTCAGCAAATCCAGATCTTCCATTTTACCCTGGCCAGCTTCGATGCG
This sequence comes from bacterium, assembly GCA_011046315.1. Lineage (GTDB taxonomy): Bacteria > Zhuqueibacterota > Zhuqueibacteria > Thermofontimicrobiales > Thermofontimicrobiaceae > Kaytiofontadaptatus. The sequence continues at coordinate 13,660 of DSAU01000545.1, read as the reverse complement.
CTTAACTATTTTATGCAACCAGCCGGTGCCTTCGCGGCAGGGTGTGCATTGGCCACAGGATTCATGGTGATAAAAGTGGGTCAGTACTTCTAACGTTTTAACCATACAGCTACCTTCAGCGATGATCAAAATCGCTCCCGAACCCAAACTGGAACCGGCTTCGGCAATAGATTCATAATCAATGGTAATTTTTTCGCAATCTTCAGGTCGCAATACTGGCGTGGATGACCCGCCGGGGATGACGGCTTTTAATTTCCGGTTGCCGATTACACCGCCGCAATCCTTGTTTAAAAAATCCATGAACGGATAGCCCAGATCGACTTCATAGACGCCGGGCTTGCGAACATGTCCGCTAATGGAAAGCAGTTTGGTACCAGAAGATTTTTCGGTTCCGATTGAATGATAAGCAGCTCCACCGTGGTCGATGATCCAGGGTACCGAGGCTAAGGTTTCCACATTGTTAATAATCGTCGGGCATTGATACAAGCCCTCAACCGCGGGAAAAGGCGGTTTATTCCGCGTCTGCCCCTTTTTCCCCTCAATCGAGTTCATCAACCCGGTTTCATCGCCGACCACATAGGCGCCAGCGCCTTTGTGGACGGTAATATCACAGCTATAATTTGCGCCCGTTAGTTTTTTGCCAAGATAACCAGCGCGATAGGCTTCGTCCACTGCCTGCTGAACCCGTTGCAATGCAAACCCGTATTCACCGCGGATATAAATATAGCAATGCTTCGCGTTAATTGCATAGGCGGCGAGGATCATCCCTTCGATTAGCATGTGCGGATTTTCTTCCAGAATGACGCGATCTTTGAACGTTCCGGGCTCTCCTTCGTCGCCGTTACAAATCAAGTAAACCGGTTTATCACTATCCTTGGGAAGAAACGACCATTTGATACCGGCAGGGAATCCGGCGCCTCCCCGTCCGCGGATACCGCTCTTTTTGACCTCATCAAGCACCTGTTCCGGTTTCATGTTGGGGATTTTTTCGGAAAGGGTGCTATAGCCTTTTCGTTTCAAATAGTTTTCCAACGTATGGTTTGCGCCGTTTCGATCAAAGTTCAGCAGAATATTTTGATTTGCCATTTTTGTCTCTTTAAAAATTATTTATATTCAGGCCATTGCTGTGGCTTTTGTTCGGGTTGTGTGTTGTTCTTCAAATCCTCTAATATCTGATCGACCTTTTCCTCTGTCAGCAATTCGTAATAACGATCGCCAACCTGCATCATGGGCGCGGTTCCACAGGATCCGAGGCATTCGGCTGTTTTCAAAGTAAACATGCCGTCGGCGGTGGTTTCGCCGACCTTAATTTTTAATACACTGCAAATATGGTCGATGATCTCTTGACTACCCATCAGCGCACAGCTTATATTATTGCAGACTTCCAAAACATATTTCCCTGTTTGTTTTTCACTGAACATCGAATACCAGGAGCGGACTTCCTCGACCCAGATTTTGGGGAGCTCCAGTTCAGTGGCGATCAAAGCAACAGCTTCATCCGAAACAAAACCTTTACGTTTCTGAATCATCCACATCAATGGCAGCGTAAGGGATCTTGAATCGGGATATCTTGTCCTTAAGTGGGCAATCTTTTTCTTTTCAGTTTCGTTGAACTCCATAATTTTCCTATTGTTTGTTAAGCAATTCTTTAAAACCTGTTCAATAAAAAAATAATTCTCTGGATAATCTGAAATTACCAAATTAACATTGGCAAAGGATCAGCGGTCACATTCGCCGCCGACCATGTTTACCGTTCCGAAAATAGGAATAATATCCGCTAACTGGTGCCCGATAATGATCTTGTCCAATACTCCCATAATCAAAAAACTGGGCGGTCGCACATGCAACCGGTATGCTGTTCCGGTACCATCAGAGACGATAAAAAATCCCAGTTCACCATTGGCAGCCTCAACACAATCGTAAATCTGTCCTGCTGGCGGTTTTGGTCCGTCAATAATGATTTTAAAATGATTGATCAGCCCTTCGATGGAACCATAAACTTCAGATTTTTCCGGAAGATGGGCATAATAATCGTCGCTGTTGATTGGTCCTTCAGGAATCTTTTCGATGCATTGCAGACAGATTTTAAAAGACTCTTCAATTTCCCGCATCCGAACGAACCAACGATCGTAGTTGTCGCCATATTTTCCCACCGGCACTTCCCAATCCAGCTCATCATACTTTAAGTAGGGTAAAGCTTTTCTTACATCGTAAGCAACGCCAGTGGATCGAAGGAAAGGTCCGGTAATTCCGGCATTGATCGCATCCTCTTTGCTGATTTCGCCCACACCCTGGGTTCGATCTAAAAAGATACGGTTTTTATCCATTAATCCGTGAATATCTTTCAGCAGCGGAATATTATCCAGTAAGATTTGTTTCGCTTTATCTAACCAATCCCTGGTAACATCCCGCGCCAGGCCACCCACGCGGGCATAGCTATAAGTCTGCCGCGCGCCCGTGGCCCAGTTAAAATGTTCCCAGATGTAGTCTCTGGCTTGCATAAAATACAGAAAAGGCGTCATCGCGCCGATTTCTGAGCAGATGGCAGCGTTGCAGGTATAATGATCGGTGATACGGGATAGCTCCGAAAAAAGGGTTCTCAACCAGGCGCAGCGTTCAGTAATCTCTATTCCAAACAGTTTTTCAATTGCGCCGATGTAGCCAAAATTGTTGATAAAAGCGGTCACGTAGTTCAGCCGGTCGGTATAAGGCAGCGCGGATACATAGTTACGGTTTTCGCACATTTTTTCCATGCCGCGATGCAGAAACCCGGGTTCCACGTCAATATTGACAATAGTTTCGCCGACCAGATCCGCAATCATTTTAATCGTCCCATGCATAGCAGGATGCGATGGCCCAATATTTACTTTAACTGGGCTGTCGGACGGACTGGCAATGGGAAGTTCGAGAATTTCTTTTCGTTGGCGAACTTCTTCGACTTTATATTTTGCTGGAATGTCAACTTCAGTCATTATCTTGCTCCGGGTTTCGTAATTTGATTCTGGGTTGTTCGCCCATCAGCGGATAATCTTTTCTGAGTGGAAAGCCTTCAAATTCAGGATACAACAGGACGCGTCGCAAATCAGGATGGCCCTTAAATTGGATGCCAAACATGTCCCAAATTTCGCGTTCAATAAAATGTGCTGCTTGCCACCAGGGGTAGCTGCTTTCAACCACCGGTTTTTCTCCCCCGCAACTTGTGATTACTCGCACCCGGCGATTGGTATCAGTAGAATAAAAATGGTACACCAAATCAAAACGAGTCGGCGAATAAAGGTCTTCCTCGCGTCCGGTCAGATTGGGTTTTTCAGCGTAATCACCGGACAGATAATCGACGGCGGTAATATCCAGCAGCATGTCCATTGGGTACTGGGGATGCTTTTTAAAAAAATCAAACATCTTGGTCAACTGATCTACTGGAATGCGAATATTGGGCTGATCAAATTGCTCATAATATTCTGCTTCAGGGAAAGCTTGAAAAAAATCATTAAGGTCTTGTTGTAATAGCCAATATTTGTTCATGTAATTAACCTGTTTATAAATATTGCTTGGAATTTCTGATTTTCTCCTGGAGCGCCATGATGCCGTCCAGAATCATTTCCGGTCTGGGAGGGCAGCCGGGAATGTAAACGTCCACCGGTATAACGCGGTCACAGCCCTGAATGGTGGCGTAATTGCGATAAAACCCGCCGCTAACCGCACAAGCGCCGACCGCGACCACATATTTTGGTTCAGCCATTTGTTCCCAAACCCTGCGCAGTACCGGTCCCTGCTTATGGGTAATGGTTCCGACAACCATCAACATATCTGCCTGGCGCGGGGAATAGCGCGGCATGGCAGCGCCAAAGCGGTCGGTGTCATAATGCGATGCGCTCACCGACATAAATTCCATTGCGCAGCAGGCGGTTCCGAATACATATTGCCACAGTGAATAACTTCTTGCCCAACCAATGAATTTATCCAATTTAGTCGTAACGATGTTTCCTGGAAGCTTTTCATCAAACATTATTTTATTACCTCCAATCCAGCGCTTTTCTGCGGTATGCGAAGACAAACGCGACCATCAAAAAAAATAAGAAAATCAAAATTTCGATATATCCAATTGTTCCCAATGAACGGCCCGTGATAGCCCACGGATAAAGCAGAATGGCTTCCAGATCAAATAGCACGAACAACAATGCGATCAAATAAAATCGAATACTGACGCGGCGATTGTTGTCCTGGAGCAAATCAGAACCACATTCAAAAGGAGTGCGTTTTGAAGGAAAATCTTTTCGGTGTTTTTGTTTCGGACCCAACAGGGCGTTTAACGCCAAAATTAATCCAGCCGTCAGCGCTGCAATGAGGATCATCAGCAGAACTGGCAAATATTGTTCCGTCATAAGTAATGTTCCCCTCTAAATTGTACGGTTAAAGAGTTATATTGAGGCAGGGCTATGTAATTAAATTGAAAGAATAGTTTAACTTTTTTTATTTCGCTCCGACTTGGCGTCGCAGAGTACATTTATTTATTCCTTGTTTATAGTTGGTTCAAGTTTCCGTTTACCAGGCGTCTTCTCAAAATAACAGTTACTTCTATAACATTGGAGCCAATGAGGAATAAATTATTTGAGGAAGTTAGTATATGAATAAATTTTAAAAAAGTCAAGTAAAAAATGTGGTAATTGTATCTTTGAAGTAACAAAATTTGACAACTGGCTGATACAGTAGCCGCCGAATTAAAATTTCACCCCGATCTGATTTTTAAACCGCCCCTCGTAGCGGGCATTGCCGATGGTGCGTTGAAAAATAAATTGACAGATAGCGGTACCGGGAACAATGCGCAACGGCATGGGGCTGAAGTTGGTCATTTCCAATACCTGCTGATTGTCAATGCCCGGCTGCATAAAACTGGCGGAGATATGCACCAGCAAGCCAAGCCTTGCATAGCGGCTACGCCCCTCCAGCCATCCGCAGATGTTCGTCGCCAGCCGGATGCGTTCCTGTGTTATTCCCAGAATCGTTTCCCCCGGCATTAGCACAATACCCTGCGGCGCGTTTCGTAATTCGGTTACCTGTTCATAGCTGGTTTCGTCATTGACATCGATGATGTCGTGTACTTTTTTAAAAATTCGGAAATCTGATCCCAGATGCAGATCCACGCTTCCCGGACCAATCATGGATTCATCAAACGGCTCGATCGCGATCTCACCTTTTTCTATGGCTTTCAGAATTTCATCACGTGTCAGAATGCTCATAAATTTTCCTTTCGATTTATTTTGTGGATAATAAGGTAACATAATTTTATTACTCAATCAAGGAAAAATTATTGCAAAATATTAGCCAAATTTTTCAATCGGTAAAATAAAAGTTCTTGATTTATTGTTTGGTTTTGGCTATATTAAAATCAAATAAATCAACCTCTGCTTCGCTTACCTGATAAATATTAACGCCCTGGTCGCTAATAACCGATGGAGGTCTGCAATGCGATTCAAAAATATCTTTTTTTCATTCAACCTGTTTTTTTTAATCAGCGCCTTTCAATTGTTTGGTGCTTCAGCAGATAAAACCGCCACCTGGTCCATCGATGATGTCATTCATCTGGAATCGGCCGGAAGTTTTGACATTAGTCCATGCGGCAAATGGGTGGCGTGGGTTAAAACACGACCTGACAAAGAACAAAATGAAAAGGTCGGCGATCTTTATCTCACCTCATTGGTGGATAGTGTTCAGGTACAACTGACTCGAGGCAAATTCAACGACCGACAACCGAAATGGTCACTGGACGGGAAATATATCGCGTTTCTATCTGCCAGAGAAAAAGAGAAGGGCTCGCAACTGTGGCTGATGAGCGCTTTTGGAGGTGAACCCTGGCAGTTGAGCGATGTTGAAAACGGAGTCAACAGTTTTGAATGGAGAAATGAAACCGCGATTATTTTTACAGCTCGGGAGAAAAAAACCGAATATGAAAAGGAGCTGAAAAAGAAAAAGGATGACACCATTGTGGTTGGCGACCAGGAGCATTTTTGGCCGGTACGACTGTTTCAAATCAGCATAGATTCCAAAAAAGTGAAACGGTTATCGGTCAATTCCGGGAAAATTTCTCAATTCGCCCTGTCCCCGGACAGCAGGTGGGTCGTAACCAGCGAAAGCCAGGATGTTCATTTTCCCTATGATAATCGGGTGCCACCGAAACAGTTTCTCTACGATTTGGAGGAAAAAACCCGCCAGGAAATCTTCACTGAAAAAAATATGAAACCCTCAGGCTTTGCCTGGGCGCTGGATGGAAAGGGATTTTACTGCGCGCAACCGCTGTCCAGCGATCCAGATGATGACTATGTGAGTGTACAAACCCTCTATTATTTTAACCTTGAAAAGAAAAATTATCAGCAAGTTCCGCTCGACTGGAAGTGGGAGCTCGGTTTCTTTGGTTATTTTGTTGCCAAAGAAGGAATTCTGGTCTCTTTAGCCAATGGCGCACGAAATAAGCTGGCATATTATCAGCGGACTGATGACGGTTGGCGGCGCAAGTTTTTTACTGATGAACGGGCTGATAATTTATTCATCAAGGCTGTTAATAAAAATGGCGAGCAGGTTGTTTTTTCCTATTCGACTGCCAGCGCCCCGGAAAAAATTTATCATGGCCAGATTGACGGCGACCGAATTGGCAACCAGAAGGAGATTATCAAAATCAACCAGCAGCTTTCAGAAAAAAATATCGCCCGCGCCGAAGTCATCAGTTGGAAAGGCGCACGAGGAGATAAGGTAGAGGGAATTTTATATTATCCTCATCAATACGAAGCCGGGAAAAAATACCCTTTGATGTGCTCCATTCACGGCGGACCCGCTGGCGCTGACATCGACCATTTTAGAGAAAGCTGGACAAACTATCCCAATTTATTGGCAAGCAAAAATAGTTTTGTGCTTAAAGTCAATTATCACGGCAGCGGCAATTACGGGCTGGAATGGGTGGAATCCATTAAAAAACGGTATTATGAATATGAAGTGCCAGACATTCTAACCGGTGTGGATCATTTGATCGGTCAGGGATTAGTGGATCCGGAAAGGCTGGGGATAATGGGCTGGAGCAATGGTGCAATTCTCGCTATTGGCTGTGTTATCGAGACTGATCGTTTTAAAGTGTGCGCTCCGGGCGCCGGCGATGTCAATTGGATCAGTGATTATGGAAATTGCGCTTTTGGCGCGGCGTTCGACAACGCCTATTTCGGCGGTCCTCCATGGAAGCGATTGAAACATTATGTGGAAAAATCGCCGCTGTTTAAAATGGAAAAGGTTACTACGCCGACCATCATTTTTTTTGGTACTGTCGATACCAACGTCCCTACAGAACAGGGTTGGCAGCACTATCGGGCAATGCAACAAATCGGGAAAGCGCCGGTTAAATTCCTGCTGTTCCCGGGTGAGGCGCACGGCTTCCGCAAGCTGTCTCACCAACGGCGAAAAATGGAAGAGGAATTGGCCTGGTTCGATAAATATTTGTTCGAAAAGAAAGATGATTCCAACGAGGCATTTAAAAAGGACTCGCCACTGGCATTGGAGCTGAAAAAGCGAATCATCCCAAAAACGGTCGGATATTACGGCGTCAAGGAAAAAGGGAGGTTGATCCCCGAAGTCGTAGCGATCAACGATACGCTCAAGGTCGGCAGATTTGAAGTGACTCGGGCGCAGTTTTTGGTGTTCGATCATCATAATCTATATCCCCTTGAAACTGAAAATTTTCCGGTAAGCGGCATTAGTTTTGAACGGGCAAAAGCTTACTGTCGATGGCTGTCCAATGTTACCGGAAAAAATTATGATCTGCCGCGGGTTGAGGAAATGCAGCATTTGTTGAAAAAGAACAAAGCAAATCAGAAACATGAGAATACTTTAGATTACTGGGTGGGCTATTCTCCCAATCCGGATGAGGTAATTCTGTTAGATCCGAAAATAGCGGAGTTGGAACTGACCGGATCGCTGCTGATGAAGGTGGGTAGCAGAAAGCCCATCTCTGATGAACTGTTGATTTTTGATGTCGGAGGAAATGTGGCGGAATGGTGTATTGGAGCAGATGGACAGGGTGTTGTCTGGGGAGGGTCGGCTGTAACTCCCACCGACACCAAAAGCGAATATCAACCACCACGCAGCGAATACGTGGGCTTTCGCGTTGTGCTGCGCCAATAATAAATGGAATTGGTTATTCACTTAACTTCAGGAGGAGTTATGAATCGCAAAAAAATCAGCGCCCTTTTGACAGCTATGTTTTTGATTGTCATTTTTATCGGGTGCCAATCTGGAGACAAAACCATGTCAAAACCGAACTTAAAAACTGAACAGGTAATCAAGCAGCTAAAGCAAAAATTCGGCGATGAACACGCAGAACGAATCGAAAAAGGCGTTAATCAAGCTGGTAGTTTGTGGACGCGATCCGATGGCGACCAGGCGGATTTTGCCAAATTTTGTGAAGATTATTTTATCACTGAAAAGACGCTACTGGAGACGACATTCCAGCGCTTTGAAAAAAATCTGGAACAGATCAGCGGATTGAATCTGGAACTGTTGCGAACGCTACAAGAACCGATGCATCTGGATATAGGCCCGATGCTACCGGTGGATATGCTTTTTGCCAACTTTAACCCGTTTGTTCATGTCAATGAGGATCTGTTTAAAACACGAGTCGCATTCACGGCGTTGTTGAATTTCCCGCTGTACTCACTGGAGGAGCGATTGAAATACGGAGCGGAATGGTCACGTGAGAAATGGGCGCAAGCCAGATTGACGCAACGCTTTAATAGTCGCGTACCATCTCCTGTCAGGCAAAAAGTATCCGAGGCAATGGTGGCTGCTGACAACTACATCAATAATTACAATATTTACATGCACAGTTTGGTCTCGCCAGATGGGGAACGACCTTTTCCGGAAGGATTAAAATTGATCAGCCACTGGGGTTTGCGCGATGAGCTCAAAGCGCTGTACGCTGAAAAAAATGGTTTGGAACGACAAAAAATGATCCATCGGGTGATGGAACATATTGTTCATCAAACCATTCCACAAGTTGTCATCGATAATCCTGATGTAACCTGGGATGTCGAAAAAAATCTGGTAAAAACCGATGCAGAAGATAAATTTGCGTCCGTTGATCCGGAACTTAGTACCCGTTACCAACATCTGCTGGCTGTGTTTCAGGCGCAAAAAGACGCCGATGTGTACTTTCCCCATTTGCCGAGCTACATTGATCGCAAATTTCAGGAGCAGCGTGAGATTCCTGAAGAACAGTTTGAGCAACTGCTGATTTCAGTACTTTCATCGCCGCTGGCAAAGGATGTGTCTTCGCTCATTGAAAAGCGATTGGGACGAAAGCTGGAACCGTTTGATATCTGGTACAACGGTTTCAAACCACGCGGTGTTTATGACGAAGCCTATCTTGATCAAGTCGTAGGAGAGCGTTATCCAACCGTGGAAAGTTTTCAAAACGATCTTCCGTTCATTTTGCGCAATTTAGGGTTTTCCCCGGATAAGGCGGCTTTTTTGAGCAGCAAAATTGTAGTGGATCCATCCCGCGGCGCCGGTCATGCCTGGGGAGCAGAACGCCGGGAAGATAACGCCCATCTCCGAACCCGTATCCCACAAGATGGTATGAAGTATAAAGGTTTTAATATTGCCATTCATGAACTGGGGCATTGTGTGGAGCAGGTATTTTCCCTGAATGGGATCGATTATGTCCTGTTACAGGGCGTTCCCAATACCGGATTTACTGAAGCGTTCGCCTTTGTTTTTCAGTCCCGCGATCTACAGTTATTGGGTTTGAAAAGAGACGATCCGGCGGCGGAGCATCTCAAGGCATTGGATACTTTTTGGAGCACTTTTGAAATTTCCGGCGTCGGGTTGGTTGATATGCGCATCTGGCGCTGGATGTACGCAAATCCCAAAGCGAAGCCCGAGGATCTCAAAAAGGCGATGCTGAAAATTGCAAAGGATGTCTGGAACGAATATTTCGCGCCGGTGATCGGTATCGAGGATCAAACACTGCTGGCAATCTATTCTCATATTATTGACGCCGGATTGTACACGCCCGATTATCCGCTGGGGCATATCATTTCTTTTCAAGTGGAGCAATATCTTAAGGACAAAAATCTTGCTGAAGAGATGGAGCGGATGTGCAAACTGGGTGCCATTACACCTGAAGCGTGGATGCAGGCAGCGGTCGGAGCGCCGATATCAACTGAACCGATGATCAAAGCTGCAAAAGATGCAGTGAAAAATTTTTAACGTTAAATCACAGATCATTAATTTTGCGGCGAGCTGGTTCGATGTAGCCGTTTTGATTTCAGGGGCAGCGCAGTTAAAATCCATCGGGACGATATGCCAGTTTTATGGCGAGCAGTTTCGGTAAAAATAATTGATGAAATCAAAACCAGAGGAGGAGCAATGGCAGGTTTTGAAGGAATAAAATGGGCAACCAAACAGATGCGATATTTGATGAAAGATAAAACCTTTCAGATTGTTGCCGGCGATGATAAGGTGTTTGCGGTTTCCCGGTCGATTCATTATGGGCTATGCCTGGCTTTTGAAGGTATTCGTTTTTTCTGTAAAAAAAACAGCTCCGGAAAAATCGAAGTGATTTTTTTAAATTTGAATAATAACCTTGAGCGATTTCGGCGTGGTATCGGTTTTAATCTTGGTAAAAATCAGCAAGCTTTAACCCCGACTGTTGAAGAAATGATTGATATTTTTCTAAAATATTTGCGCGAGCCTTCGATGCTGGAGTTTTTATTCGGTATGGCCGATGATGCGGCACAGGGTTATTTAAGGCCGTTCACTGTGGATGAAACCCAATCTATCGGCGTCACTTTTCCGGATAATCCTTCGATTCGGGCGGTGGTCTGTCAGTATGATCGTTACCTGGGGGAACCATTCAGCGGCGTGGTGGTTCCCGGGCTGGTGCGCGCGGTGGGCGCCAACGGAACCGGGTGTCTGAAACTGGGTATCAATTATTTAGTCAGCGTTAAAGCAGTGGATGAAGCAAAAAAAATTCTACCAGAGGCGGCGTCTGCGCTGTTGTTGGACGATCGCCCTTATGATCCGCTGGAGACTCGAACTATCACCGAGTGGGATTCCTCCTGCTGTTTGTTCGCGCTGCGCAATGGTGATGTGGTAAAAATCCCGGAGAGCAATTTGATTTTGCCATCGGTTACCATCAAAGGCATTTGCGCAATTCTGAAACAAAAGAAAGTCAATGTGGTCGAACGCGACATGACTTATGGCGAGCTATTGGAACGTACCAACAAAAAGGAATTGATCGCGGTTTGCAGTATCGGCACTGCCGGGATTCTCAACCGGGCTGCAAAATTGTTGCTGGTCGATGAACATGATAACGTTATCGCTACTCATTATGCTGATGAAGAACATGAGATCTATCAAATACTCGGCGCGGCAAAAGATTATTATTGGGATATCTATCAGGAGAAAGCGGCTGCGCCAGAGGGTGTGGTTTTAAATAAATTTTTACTTTAAAATCGTGCCGCTTATTATCAAAGCAGGTTCAGAGTCTCTCCAACCTATAATGACAGGTAAATTTGTAAATGGTCGTTTTTAGTTTGCATTTGAAATGGGAGAAATGGATGAGAGTTAGAGCTGCAATTATGACGTTGTTAAATATCACTGCAATGGCCGATGGAAAGGTCCGGGCAGAGGAGAAAGAATTGATCTTTGAATCATTAAAGCGTCAATTCCAGTGTACTGATGAAGAGTTGGAGAAAAGTTTTCAGCAAAATTTAGGACAACTGGAAGCTGATCCGACAGAGATGATCAAACAAGCAGTGCTGGTCCTTCGAGAAGAATGTTCGGTTGTTGAAATCAAAAAGGTGATCAAATTATTGAAAGACCTGTCGATGATTGACAAAAAGCTTGATCGCCGGGAAATGATGATCATTGAGATGCTGGAACAACTGACCGCAACTGCAAGTTAGCGCGACGCGGTGTAACAGCCCAAAGAATCAAAGTTCAAAAAAGCGAAATGAGTCGGATCAGAATCGTTACTGCATTCCCTCACTTCGCTTTTATGTTATTGGTATGGTTTGTCTATTCAGCCAGTTTCAGTAGGTTTTAAAAAGGACTGATCGTCAATTAAACAATTTTTTCAATTGACAGAATGATTATGGACAGAATAATTATTTTTTTAAGATAACTCTAATTTGCCAGATAACAGATACATGGTGTTTTAGATGTTGCATAATCATGATTTCAGAAATCGAGCCTTTGGTTTTCGAATTTTCTAATCATCCTGCCATTAATCATTCTGCCATTTAAAAGATACTTTTAAAATCAGGCAAGCGCTGCTGAATAGTTACGAAAAATTTAATCCGCCTTCCCAAATCGGATCATGTTCCAGGAGCAGGGCGAAAGAGTGAGCTGAAGTTTATCATCCTGGATTTCTGTCGGGCGCTGCTTTACCGGTAGCACGTTGTTCGGATTTTCTTCGGAGTTGACTGCTTTAATATCTTGATGATTGAGCACCAAATGCTCTAAAAATTTCGACTTGCTGAAACCGTACAAACGATATTCAACCATCAACTGATCTTCTAATGAACGGTTTACGGCAAAAATGTTCAGCAATTCATCATCAGGATCATAGGTCGCAATGGTATCAAGATAGGGCGTTTCACCGAAATTTTTATCTTCATAACATGGCGAATCCACTATTGTCTCCAGCGAAATTCCCTTTGCAAACCGGGAGACTTGTTGAATCGGATAAAAAATGGTCTGTCGCCAGCAAGCGCCATCGGTTCTGGTCATAATGGGAGCGATGACATTAACCAACTGCGCCAGACAGGCGATTTTAATACGATCGGCGTGTTTAAGCAGCGTGATTAACATCAACCCGACTACCAGCGCATCTTCCAGTGTGTAAATATCTTCCAATTGTGGTGGCGCTATTTGCCAGGGTTTCATTGTTTTTTCTTTGCCGATCGAATGATACCAGACGTTCCACTCATCGAAAGAGAGGTACATGATCTTTTGGCTGCGCTTTTTGGCTTTGACATAATCGCAGGTGGATACAATAGTATTGATAAAATCATCCATTTTTAAAGTCTTCGCTAAATAGCCGGGCGTATTGTTTTCAGGATTTCCGAGATAGCTGTGCAGAGAAATGTATTCAACATGATCGTAGGTATGCTCCAACACGGTTTTTTCCCACTCGGGAAAACTTGGCATGTCCCAGTTGGAGCTTCCACAAACCACCAGCTCGATGCCGGGATCAACCCACTTCATGATTTTGGCGGTTTCATTGGCGAGTTTACCGTAGTCCTCGGCTGTTTTGTGCCCGATCTGCCACCAGGAGCCGTCCATTTCATTGCCAAGACACCACAGTTTGATTTGATGCGGATCAGCAAATCCGTGGGCACGGCGCAGATCGCTCCAGGCAGTGCCGGCTGGGTGATTGCAATATTCGATTAAATTACGTGCTTCATCGATGCCGCAGGTGCCCAGATTTATCGCCATCATCGGCTCCATTTTTGCCGCACGGCACCATTGAATAAATTCGTTTACTCCAAAATGGTTGGTTTCAATAACGCGCCACGCTAAATCTAACCGTTTGGGCCGCAGTTCTCTCGGACCGATGCCGTCTTCCCAGTTGTAACCGGAAACAAAATTACCGCCAGGATAGCGACAAACAGGAATG